>DATFWK010000053.1:0-7298 GCA_035259345.1 Miltoncostaeaceae bacterium
CTGCCGGTCACGGTCCGCGACCCGGACGAGATCACGAACGCGATCAGCAAGATCTGCTCGGTCTTCGCCGGCGTGCACCTGACCGACATCGCGGCGCCCCGCTGCTTCGAGGTGCAGCGCAAGCTCGGCGCGGCCGTCGACATCCCGGTCTTCCACGACAACCAGGAGGGCACCTCGGCCGCCCTGCTCGGGGCGCTCCTGAACGCGCTCGAGGTGGTCGGCAAGCGGCTCGAGGACGCACGGGTCGTCGTCGCCGGGCTCGGCCCGAGCGGCGTGGCCACCGTGCGCATCCTGGTCGCGGCCGGCGTGGGCGAGGTGCTCGCCTGCAACCGCGAGGGCGCGGTCCACGCCGGGCGCACGGGCCTCGACCCGGATCTCGCCTGGATCGGGGAGCGGACGAACCCGGACCGGCGCGAGGGCGACGCGGGCGGGCTGATCGAGGACGCGGACGCCTTCATCGGCCTCTCGGCCCCGGCCATCCTGAGCGCCGACGACATCCGCACGATGGCTCCAGACCCGATCGTGTTCGCGATGGCGATGCCCGAGCCGGAGATCGGCCAGGACGAGGCGGCCGAGGTCGCGGCGGTCTACGGCACCGGCCGCCCGGACACGCCGAACCAGATCAACTCCGCGCTCGCCTTCCCCGGCATCTGGCGCGGCGCGCTCGACTGCAGGGCGACCCGCATCAACGACGCGATGGTGATGGCCGCGGCGCGGGCCATCGCGGCCACGTCCGCCGGCGCGCTCGCTCCGGACCACGTGGTGCCGTCCGTCTTCAACGCCCAGCTGGTGCCGGCCGTCGCCGCCGCCGTGCGCGAGGCGGCGGAGGCCTCCGGCGTGGCCCGGGTGCCGTCTGAGTCGCCCTCGCGGGCCGCCGCGGCGAGCTAGCTACCGAGCCCGGCGGGCGCTGGGTCTTAAGCCCCCGGCCCCGCCGTCCTACGACCTTCCCCAGGAGCGTCGCCGCCCGTGGTCTTAAGCCCTGCACCTGGGGCGGTTAACAACTTGTAAGAGCCTCTTAGACGCGGCCTATCGGACGAGTTGGACCGAGCGCCGTGGGTACAGGCAGCCAACCCCAAGTGGGAAGGAGGACTGATGTCCCACGGCAAGCACCACTTCAAGAAGTTCGTCCCGGCGATGAACCACCCGAACGCCAACTCGTCGGCGAACTCGCACCAGAACAGCTCGGAGTCGAAGAGCTTCGACAAGAGGTCGAACCACTCCGAGAAGTGACCCGAGCGATCGGGACCGACGCGGCGCCGGCCTCGCACCGGCGCCGCGTCCGATGCGCCCGGATCGCTCCGTTGCCCGGACGGATGCGGCGGCAGTCCGGACGGGCGAGGGGTTACAAGAATGTAAGAAAGCCGCCGATCGACATCACGGGCACGGAGTTGGCTCGTGGTTCAGGTACGAGGCATGACCCTCACGAGAGGAGGACACAAATGTCCCACGGTCATCGTCATCGTCACAACAAGCATCACTTCAAGCCGATGGTGCCGGCCGTCGCCAGCCCGGTGGCCAACACCAGCTCGAACGCGCCGCAGGTGAAGCCCGCGACGACGAGCGACAACAAGGCGTCCATGAGCTCCGGCAAGTAAAGGGAGCCTTCGCGGCATGGGCGGCATCGGGACAAGGTCGGTGCCGCCCGTCCGCACCCCCGCCATGGACACGGCCCCGCGCGGACGCATCTCGCGGCTGATCCGGCCGCCCCTCGAACGGGGCGGGCTGGTTCCCGCCGCCCCCCCGGTGCCGGTCCGCCAGATCGTGCGGCGGTTCTGGCCGGACGCCAGGCCGTATCGCAAGTGGCTGCTGGTCAGCCTCGCCGGCATCGTGCTGGTGCCCGCGATCGACGCGGCGATGATCTGGATGTTCAAGCTCGTCGTCGACCGGGTGCTCCGCCCGGCCGACCTCGGCGCCTTCTGGCCGCTCGCGGGCGCCTACCTCGGCCTGGCCCTGCTCGCCAGCGTCGTCACGTTCATCGACGAGTACACCTCGACCTGGGTCGGCGAGCGGTTCCTGCTCGGCCTGCGGACGCGGGTCTTCCGCCACGTCCAGGGCCTCTCCCTCGACTTCTTCGAGCGCCGCCGGCTCGGCGACACGCTGGCCCGCCTCACCGGGGACGTCGCGGCCATCGAGTCGTTCGTCCTCTCCGGCCTCGTGGACGCGCTTTCGGCGGTCGTCAGCATCGCGCTCTTCACGGCGCTGCTCTTCGTGCTCAGCTGGCAGCTCGCGCTCGCGTCGCTGATCGTGCTGCCGGCGTTCTGGGCCGCGGCACGCTGGTTCTCCCGGCGCATCAAGGAGGCCTCGCGCGAGCGCCGCCGCCATTCCGGCTCGATCAGCGCCGCGGCGGAGGAGAGCCTCGGGAACGCCCCGCTGGTGCAGGCGTACAACCGGCAAGACCACGAGGCCGAGCGCTTTCACCAGCAGGGTGAGCGAACCTTCCAGGCCCAGATGGCCTCGACGCGGCTGCGCGCCCTCTACTCGCCGGTCGTCGGCTTCATCGAGCTGGTCGGCGGTCTCGTCGTGATGGGCGTGGGGACCTGGCAGCTCTCGAGCGGCGCGCTGACCCTGGGCGGCCTGCTCGCGTTCCTGGTCGCGCTCAGCCGGCTGTACTCGCCGGTCAAGAGCCTCTCCAAGCTCTCGACCACGATCTACTCGGCCTCAGCCGGAGCCGAGCGCGTGATCGAGCTGCTGGACCACGCCCCGGCCGTCGCGGACGGCAGCCGGGCGCTTGGCCGGGTGGCCGGGATGGTCGAGCTCGAGAGCGTGACCTTCACCTACCCTGGCGCCGGCCCGGCCCTCCGCGACGTGGACCTGCGCGTCGAGCCGGGCTCGACGGTCGCGCTCGTCGGCCGGAGCGGCGCGGGCAAGACCACGCTCGCGAAGCTCCTCCTGCGCTTCTACGACCCCGACGCCGGCGCCGTGCGGCTCGACGGCGTCGACATGCGGGAGGCGCGCCTCGACTCGCTGCGCGCCAACGTGGCCCTGCTGCTCCAGGAGACCCTGGTCTTCGACGGGACCATCCGCGAGAACATCGCCTACGGCAGGCCGGAGGCGACCGACGAGGAGATCGAGCGCGCGGCCCGCGCCGCCGAGGCGCACGAGTTCATCACGGGGCTGAAGGACGGGTACGACACCCCGGTCGGCCAGCGCGGACGCCGGCTCTCCGGCGGGCAGCGCCAGCGCATCGCGATCGCCCGCGCCCTCATCCGCGACGCGCCGGTGCTGATCCTCGACGAGCCGACCAGCGCCATGGACGCCGAGTCGGGCGACCGCATGCTGACCGCCCTTGGGCGCCTGATGGAGGGGCGGACCACCATCGTCATCTCGCACGACCTCCTGCTCGCGCGCCGCGCGGACGAGGTCGTGGTGCTGGACGGCGGCACCGTGGTCGAGCGCGGCACCCACGACGAGCTGCTCGCGGCGGACGGCGACTACGCGCACCTGTGGTGGCTGCGCCACGGCGAGGCGGCGGTGAGCGCATGAGCGAGGCGCTCGCCGAGGCCGACCTCGAGATCGTCCCGGCCGGCGACGAGATCCTGCCCGGCTACGCCGCGATCGAGCTCCTCAGCCGCAACCGCGCCCTCGACGTCTACGACGCCTGGAGCGCCACGCGGAGCTGCCGCGTGATCGTGAAGGTGCCGCGCCCGGACCGTCGCGAGGACCCCGGCACGCGGCGCAGGCTCCTGCGGGAGGGGCGCATCCTGCTCGGGCTGAGCCACCCGCACGTCGTGCGGGCGTACGAGCTCGTGCGCGAGCCCGAGCTCGGCCTGGTGCTCGAGACGCTCAGCGGGGCCACGCTCGAGCACATCGTCGGCGCGACCGCGCCGCGGCGGCTGCCGGCCACCGAGGTCGCGGTGCTCGGGTGCCAGCTCTGCTCGGCGATGGGCTACACGCACGCGCAGGACGTGCTCCACCTCGACCTCAAGCCGTCCAACATCGTCGCCGAGGCCGGCCGCGCCAAGGTCATCGACTTCAACCTCGCACGGCCCCCCGGCCCGGGCGTCCGCGGCTCGGGCACCCGCCCCTACATGGCGCCCGAGCAGGCGCGCGGCGACGTGCTCGGGCCCGCGGCCGATGTCTGGGGCATCGGCGCGACACTGTTCGAGGCGGCGACCGGCGGCCCCCCGTTCGGGCGCCCGGAGGACGACGACCGCTACGAGCAGCTCGAGCGCCGGGCGGCGCCGGTCAGGACGCTGCGGCGGATGCCGGCCGCGCTCGCCGAGGCCATCGACGCATGCCTGGAGCCGGACGTCGACGCGCGTCCCGCCATCGAGGAGCTCGGCCGCCGCCTGGGCGAGGTGGCCGAGCGGCCGTCACCGCAGGAGCACTCGGCGTAGCCGGACGAGCGGGTACCAGAACAGGGCCGCCGCGAAGACGACCAGATAGGCGACGTGCGCGAGCGTCGGCCAGCCGACGGTGCCGAGCGTGAGATCCCTGGTCGCCTCGACGAGATTCGCGAGCGGCAGGCACCAGCCCACCACCTGGGCCCACTCCGGGAGCTGGTCGAACGGGAAGAAGACGGCGCCGAACAGGAACATCGGGGTCAGGACGCCGGTGAAGAAGATGTTGAAGTGCTCGATGTTGCTCACTCGGGCGGTGTACGACATGCCGAGCACCGCGAACGCCATCGCGCCGAGCGCGAACACGACCGGGGCCAGGATCGCCCACGCGGAGCTCACGAGCCCGAGCACGGCCATCACGATCAGGAAGACGACGCCGTAGATGACGGCGCGGGTCGTCGCCCACAGGTACTCGCCCACCACCACGTCCTGGACCGAGAGCGGCGTGGTCACCACGGCCTCGTACACGCGGCGGATGTGGATGCGGACGAACGCGTTGTAGGTGGTCTCGAGGATCGCCCCGAACATCACGGTGGCGCCCGCGACGCCCGGCGCGATGAAGTCGACGTAGTCGACGCCCTGGATCTGCGTGAGGTAGGCGCCGAGGCCGAGCCCCATGATCAGCAGGTAGGCGAGCGCCTCGACGAAGCGCGGCGCCAGGGTGACCATCAGCGTCTTCCGCCCCACGGTGGCGTTGCGCTGCCACATGCGAAGCGCGCCCCGGGGCGAGAACGCGACGCCGGCGAGGAACGGCGTCCTGCGGCCGGCGACCAGGCTCACGTGACGAGCACGAGCTTGCGCCCGGCCGCGCCCGCGACCTGGCGCTCCCAGGCGATCGGCGCCTCGGCGAGCGGCACGGCCTCCACGTCGATGCGCACGCGCCCGTCGCCCACCAGCGGCGCTAGCTCGCCATAGCAGCGCTCGACGTCACCGCGGTCCTCGGTGAACAGCGCGAAGCCGCGGATCTCGAGGCGGCCGCCGCGAAGCGGGCCGGCCGGGATCTCCGCGAGCGGGCCGCCGGCGTTGCCGGCCTGGACGAGGCGCCCACCCCGGCCGAGCACCCGGACCGCGGCCGCCGCGGGCTCGCCCCAGACGACGTCCACGACGAGGTCGGCCGTCCCGTCGCAGGCGGCGGCGAGGGCGTCCACGAGGTCGCCGTCGTCGATCGGCACCGCGACGTCGGCGCCGAGCGCCGCCGCGCGACCGAGGCCCTCGGCCGACCGCGCCACCGCGACGATGCGCCCCGCTCCGTGCCGGCGGGCCGCCTGGACCGCGACCTGGCCGACCACGCCGCTCGCGCCGAGCACCACCACGGTCTCCCCGGGGCGCATCGCACCGCGCTCCAGGACCGACATCCAGCCCGCCAGCCCTGCGATCCCCGCGGCGACCGCCCGCTCCGGCGACAAGCCGTCGGGAACCGGGACGAGGGAGGCCTCGGGCACCGCGGCGACCTCGGCGAAGGCGCCGCCCGTCCCAAGGCTCCAGACGCGCGTCCCGGAGGGCAGGCGCTCGGACTCGACCACCTCGCCGACCAGCTCGGCGCCCGCGACGTACGGCGGCTCGGGGCCGTCGCCGTAGAACCGGCCGGAGGCGATGAACACGTCAACCGGGTTCATCCCGGCCGCGAGTACCCGCACGACCGCCTCCCCGGCGCCGCGGGTGGGCTCCGGCACCTCGCGCACCACGGGCGTCGCGCCCCACGAGTCGACGACGGCAGCGATCATCAGAGCGCCTCCAGCGCGCGGCGCAGGTCATCGGCCATGCCGCTGTGGCCGTGCTTGTAGGCCTGGTCGATGCCGGTCAGGTAGGCGTCCGCGGCCTCGTCCGGCCGGCCGGTCCGGGTGAGCGCCTCGCCGAGCCGCCCCCAGGCGCTGCCCTCGTCCTCGGCCAGGGCCAGGTAGGCGCGCAGCTCCTCGACCGCCTCCGGCCAGCGCTCGGCGCGCAGCAGCTCGTTCGCGTAGCCGTAGCGCGCGCGCGCCTCGCCGGGCTCCCGGGCGGCGAGCCCGGCGAAGTACTCCAGGCGGTCCATCGGGGGAGGATCGTACGTCAGCCGAGCGCTGCCGGGCCGCCGCCGGGGGCCGACGCTAGGGTGTCCGGCGATGCGGATCAGCTCGCTCGGAGAGGCCGAGCCCTTCGTGACCCGCGACGGCAGCACCATCCGCGAGCTCGTCGGCCAGGTCAGCCTCCCGGCCCTCAACCAGAGCCTGGCCGAGGCGACCCTCCCCGCGGGCGGGGCGACGGAGCGCCACCACCACCGCGTCGCCGAGGAGATCTACTTCATCGTCGAGGGCACCGGGCGGATGGAGCTCGACGGGGACGAGCGGGACGTCCGGCCTGGCGACGCGATCCTGATCCCGCCGGGCGCCTGGCACCGGATCGAGGCGACCGGCCCGGGCCCCCTCCGGCTGCTCTGCTGCTGCGCGCCGGCCTACCGCCACGAGGACACGTACTTCGCGTGAGCAGGACGCCAGACTTTGTGACAGCGAATTCGTTCGGGGGTCGTGACAAACCTGCAAGATCCCCGTTCCAACGTGCGGATGCGTACGATGATGCGGCCCTCTGCGGGCGGTGGTAGCGTGCTACAAAGTCCTGCGGCGACGACCGTCCTGAGCGCGTTGCCGGCCGTCGCGCGACCGGGCGATCCGAACGTCGACGGGAGAGGAACGAGGGTCCCGTGAACCTGCGCGATTACCTTCCGGTGCTGGTCTTCGGAGTGATCGGCATCGCCATCGGGTGCGCCCTGCTGCTCCTGTCGCGCCTGGGCCGTCGCCGGTCGAACCGCACGAAGTCGCTGCCGTACGAGAGCGGCATCCTCGGGACCACGTCGGTCCGGCAGCGCTTCTCGATCGACTTCTACCTCACGGCGATGCTGTTCATCGTCTTCGACATCGAGCTGGCGTTCTTCTACCCGCTCGCGGTCGTGCTGCGGGACGTCGGCACCGCGGCCGTGGTCGAGCT
>DATFWK010000054.1:0-6433 GCA_035259345.1 Miltoncostaeaceae bacterium
GCGCGATCTCAGCGAGGCGCTCGTCGCCGTCTACGGGACCGACTACGGGATCCACAGCCCCACCTACATCTCCCGGTTCACCGACATGGCCCGGCAGGCCGCCGCCTACCGCGAGCGACGGGTCATGCTGGCCGGCGACGCTGCGCACGTGCACTACCCGGTGGGTGGGCAGGGCCTCAACATCGGCGTGCAGGATGCGGTGAACCTGGGCTGGAAGCTGGCCCAGGTGGTTCGCGGAGCGTCGCCGGAGCCGCTGCTCGACACCTACCACGCCGAGCGGCACCCGGTCGCCGCCCGCGTTCTGCAGAACACGCTGGCGCAGACCGCGCTCATGCGCTCCACCGCGCGTCTCGACGCCCTGCGGGCCGCCATGTCCGAGCTGCTGGGGATGGACGAGCCTCGCAGGCGGTTCGCCGGGATGATGTCCGGCCTCGACATCCGCTACGACCTCGGCGAGGGCCACCCGCTGCTCGGGCGGCGGATGCCCGATCTCGACCTGGTCACCGCGGCGGGCCCGCTGCGGGTCTTCACCCTGCTGCACGGCGCCCGGCCGGTGCTCCTGAACCTCGGCGAGCCCGGCGCCCTCGACGCCGCTCCGTGGGCCGGCCGGATTCAGGCAATCGACGCCGCGTACGCCGGCGCGTGGGAGCTTCCGGTCCTCGGGCCGGTCCCCGCGCCGACCGCCGTGCTGATCCGGCCCGACGGGTACGTCGCCTGGGTGGGGGAGGGCGCCGCCCACCCCGGGCTCACGGACGCGCTGACCACCTGGTTCGGCCCGCCCGGGGCTGCGTAGCGCCTGGGCTCAGGCCGTGGCGGGCGCGGGGAGCCCCCGCTCCGCGGCCTCCTCGCGCGCCGTCTGCCACCGCGCGAGGCGGCGCAGGTCGCGCTCGATCTGGCTGAGCGGGATCTGGCACCCGGCGTTGCAGACGTTGGCGAAGGCCAGGAGCCGGTCCTCGTCCGCGCGCAGCGTCATCCACTTCGCCAGGACGTCGTCACCGGTCGGCAGCATCTGGTCCGCACCGCTCGAGAGGTCCGGGAACTGCACGCAGTACTCGCGGACGGGCGCCATGGAGCGCGGCAGGAGCGCCACGAGCGGCAGGTGGGGGTAGATGAGGTACCGGTAGCGCGGCAGGGTCAGCCCGCGGCGGGCCGAGCGGGGCCCCCGGCGCCCCGTGACGCAGATGAAGCCGAGGTCGCTGAACATGTCCCACTCGTCCGCGTTCACCACCGACTGCAAAAGCTCGAGCGAGCGCCGCTCGGCCTCCTCGCCGTTCACCGGCGCCTCGCGGACCCAGGCCGGCGCTCGGCGCGCCCCGCGGCGCCCAAACGGGCGCCAGCCGGAGGATCGCGCGAGAAGAGCCAGGAGCGCCATGGTCAGCAGGAACGCGAGCAGGACGGCCAGCCCGTTCATGCCGGCCCCGACCTCGACTCGGTGTCAGCCGCCCATGGCCCGCGGCCAGAAGATGACGCGCTCGGCGTCGGCCGGGATCTGGGAGAAGTCGGTTACGAGCACCGCCTCACGGCGGCCGCTGCCCTCCTCGGTGACCGGCACGCCGGCCCACATGCCCTCGTCGAGCTGGCGCCGGAAGGCGCGCACCAGGCGCTCACGGTCCTCGTCGAGGCGGGGGTCGCCCTCCGCGACGAGCGTCTCGCCGTATCCGGGCATCATGCGAAGCAGCCTCATCTCGCCTCCAACCACGAGCGCCGGGCCCGCCGAGCGGACCGGGATCCGTGCTGTGGTTAATACTCCCGCGCCGCGGGACACGCAAACCCCCGGGCCCCCGCGACGGCGGATCGGCGGCCGGGGCGCCACTAGCATCGCCGCCATGGCGCCAGACATCGCGGCCATCCGGGCGGAGCTGCCCGGCCTGGCGAACGAGGTGCACATGAACACCGGCGGCGCCGGACCGCTTGCGCTCGCGGCGGCGCGCGCGATCGACGACGCGGTCCGGGCCGGCCTGGCGCGGGGCAGGATGAGCCTGCCGGTGATCGAGGCCATGCACGCCCGGCACGAGGCGCCGCGCGCCCGGGTCGCGCGCCTGCTCGGCGTGCCGCCACGGGAGGTCGCGATCACGCCGTCGGCGACCGCAGGGATGGGCCTGGTGATCTGGGGCATCGACTGGCGGCCGGGCGACGAGGCGATCACGACGACGCACGAGCACCCCGGGCTGCTCGCTCCCCTGGCCATGGTGGCCGAGCGGCGCGGCGTCCGACTGCATTTCGTGGAGCCGGAGGGGGACCTCGAGGCGGCGGTCGGCGCGGTCGCCGGCCCGTCGACCCGTCTCGTCGCCCTCTCGCACGTCTCCTGGACCAGAGGGGCGCGGCTGGACGTGGAGGGCGCCGCGCGCGCGGCGGCGCGGTCCGGGGCGCTCGTGCTCGTCGACGGCGCGCAGGGTGCGGGCGGCGTTCCGACGGACCCCGCCGCCCTCGGTGCTCACGCCTACGCGCTCGCGGGGCAGAAGTGGCTGCTCGGGCCTGAGGGCGTCGGCGCGCTCTGGCTCGCGGCCGAGACGCCCCAGGAGGTCCGCCCGTCGCTCGCGGGCAACCCCACCGGAACGGACCACGGGCCGGACGGCCGCTTCACGCCGCACCGCGACGCGCGGCGGATGGAGGTCTCGACCATGCCCGAGATGCTCCTGCCGGGCTTGTCCGCCTCGCTCGACTGGCTGGAGACGCTCGGCTGGGACTGGATCCACCGCCGGACCGAGAAGATGGCGGCGTCGCTCCGGGAGCGCCTCGCCGAGGTGCCCGGCGTGCGCCTCGCGACCCCCGCGGCCGCGGCCGGCGGCCTGGTCGCGTTCACGGTGGACGGACGGGAGCCGGAGGCCGTCGCCCGCGCGCTCTCGGCGCGCGGCGTGCAGGGCCGATGGATCGTGCGCCCACCGCTCGTGCGCCTCTCCGCGGGCTTCTTCACGGACGCGGAGGACATCGGCCGAGCCGTCGCCGCGCTGGCCGAGATCGTGTCCAGAGACGGCTGATACCGTCACCGGCGGTGTCGGAGCGCCTCGTCATCGAGGGGGGTCACCCCCTGTCGGGAACCATCGTGCCGAGCGGTAACAAGAACGCCGCGCTGCCGATCCTGGCGGCGTGCCTCCTCACCGACGAGGAGGTGGTGCTCGAGAACGTCCCGGACATCCGCGACGTCCACGCGCTGCTCGCGATCCTCGACGACGTCGGCGTGTCGATCCGCGAGGACCCCGACGACCCGCACACGCTGGTGCTGCGCGCCGACGACGTGCGCACGGTCACGCTCGACCCGGACCTCTGCGGGCGGATCCGCGCCTCCGTGCTCCTGGCCGGGCCGCTGCTCGCCCGCTGCGGCGCGGTGGACCTGCCGATGCCGGGCGGGGACTTCATCGGGCGGCGGCGCGTCGACACGCACCTGCTCGCCTTCCGGGCGCTCGGCACCGACGTCGAGGTCGGCCGCGTCTTCCGCATGCGCCACGACGGGCTCGCCGGCGCGGACGTCTTTCTCGACGAGGCCTCCGTCACGGCCACGGAGAACGCCCTGATGGCGGCGGCGCTGGCCCCGGGGCAGACGGTCATCCGCAACGCGGCCTGCGAGCCGCACGTCCAGGACCTCGCGCGCTTCCTCGTCGCGCTCGGCGCGAGCATCGAGGGCATCGGGACCAACGAGCTGCGCGTGGAGGGCGTGGAGCGCCTCGCCGGGGGCACCTTCCGGATCCCCTCCGACTACATCGAGGTCGCGTCGTTCATCGGTCTCGCGGCGGTCACCGGCTCGGACATCGAGATCACGGACGTCCGCCCGTCGGATCTCCGGATGATCCGGATCACGTTCGAGCGGATGGGCATCCGGGTCGAGGTCGACGGCGACAGCCTGCGGGTGCCGCCGGCGCAGGATCTCCGGATCCTGGCCGACGAGGGGGACGCGATCCCGAAGATCGACGACGGGCCGTGGCCGGCCTTCCCGGCGGACCTCACGAGCATCGCGACCGCGGTCGCGACGCAGGCTCACGGCACCGTGATGATCTTCGAGAAGATGTTCGAGAATCGCCTGTTCTTCGTGGACAAGCTCGTCGCCATGGGCGCGCGCATCATCCTGTGCGACCCGCACCGGGCCGTCGTGAGCGGGCCGGCCCGCCTGACGGGGTCACGGCTGGAGAGCCCGGACATCCGGGCGGGCATGGCCATGCTGATCGCGAGCCTGGCGGCCGACGGCGTCAGCACGATCGGGAACGTGGGCCAGATCGACCGGGGCTACGAGCGGATCGACGAGCGCCTTCGCGCAGTCGGCGCCCGGATCGAGCGGGAGCCGGGGTGACGGAGGCGGCCGAGCCCGACCGCTGGCCGGACGCCGCCCCGCTGCCTGCGGGGGCGCGCGACGTGCTGCCGGTCGAGGGGGAGGAGCTCGCGGCCATCGAGGGCGCGCTGCGCTCGGCGTTCACCTCGTTCGGGTACCGGGAGGTCCGCACGCCGGTCCTCGAGTTCGCGGACGTCATGGACCGGGCGCAGGAGGGTGGCCTCGGCGGGCGGGCGTTCCGGCTCTTCGACGACCACGGCGAGGTCCTCGTCCTGCGCCCGGACCTCACGATCCCGGTGGCCCGGCTGGTGGCCGGGCGCCTGCGTGAGCACCCCGGCCCGGTCCGCGTGTCGTACGTGGCCCAGGCCCTGCGGCCGGCGCCGGTTGGCACTGCGCGGGCCGCCGAGGAGCGCCAGGCCGGCATCGAGCTGGTCGGCATCGCCGGGCCCGCTGCCGACGCCGAGGTGATCGCCCTCCTGGTCGAGGCCGTCCGCGGCTTCGGGGTCGGCGGCCTGCGCGTCGGCGTCGGCGACGTGGAGCTGACCCGGGCCGTGCTGGCCGGGCTCGGCATCGCGCCCGAGGCGCAGGCGCGCCTTCGGAGCGCGGCGGAGGCCCGCAACCTGGTGGCGTGGCGGCGCGCCGCGGCGGACCTGGCCATCCCGGAGGACGCCCGGCGCGTGGCGGCCGGGCTGCCCGCCATGCGCGGCGGGCCGGAGGTGCTCGAGCGCCTGCGCGACGAGGTCCCGGCGGCCGGCCCGGAGTGCGCGCGCCTCGCGGAGATGCTGCGGCTGCTCGAAGCCCACGGGGCCCTCGACGCGGTGCTGGTGGACCTCGGCGTCCTGCGCGACTGGGGCTACTACTCGGGCGTCGTGTTCGAGGCCTACCTTCCCGGGGTCGGGCGGCCGGTGGCGATGGGCGGGCGGTACGACACCCTCGCGGCGCGCTTCGGCCGCCCGCGGCCGGCGGTCGGGGTCGGCATCAACCTCGACCTTCTTCACGCGGGGATCGCGGCGCGCAACGGCGACGTCCCGGCGCGGGAGGGCGTAGTGATCGCCGGAGGCCTGGACGAGGAGCTGGCGACGGCCGGGGCCCTGCGGCGGGCGGGGATCCCGGCGATCGGCGCCCCGGCGACCGAGGGGGCCGCCACGGCGCTCGCTCGCGCCGACGGATGGCGGTTCGCCGCCCGCCGCGTGGACGGCGTGCTCGAGCTCGAGGACCTGGCGGCCGGCGTGGTCGCGGCCTGCGACGACCTGGTGGAGGGCATTCGATCGAGCCGCTCGTGATCTGCGTGCCGCTGGGGGCGCTCTTCGACGACGCGATCGCCCGGCTCGCCGCCGCGGGGCTCGACACGGCGGCCCTTGCGGAGGCGGGGCGGCGGCTCGTGGTGCGCGCGGCGGACGGCACCACGTTCGTCACGACCCGCCCGACCGACGTGCCGATCTACGTCGAGTCGGGGGCCGCCGACCTCGGCATCGTCGGGCGCGACGTGCTGCGCGAGCAGCGGCCGGACGTCTACGAGCTCCTCGACCTCGGGTTCGGGAGCTGCCGCATGGTCTACGCCACCCCCTCGGGTCACGACCCCACCCCCGGGGCGCTCGCGCACCTCGGGGCCGTGCGGGTCGCGACGAAGTACCCGGCCGTCACCCGCGACCACTTCGCCGCGACCGGGCGGGCGGTGGAGGTGGTGCGGGTCCACGGATCGGTCGAGCTGGCCCCGCTCGTGGGCCTCGCGAACGGCATCGTGGACCTGACGGCCACCGGCCGCACGCTGCGCGACAACGGCCTTGTCGAGCGCGAGGAGATCTTCGACTCGTCGGCGCGCCTCATCGCCAACCGGGTGAGCCACAAGCTCGCGGCCGAGCCGGTGGACGAGCTGGTCGCCCGGCTCGAGCACGCCGCCCAGTGAGCCCGCTGACGCGCCACCGGCTGGAGGGCTCGGCCGGCGTCGCCGCGCTCGCTCGCGCGCTCGCCTCGCCGCCGCCCGAGGCGGACATGGCCGAGCGGGTGGCGGCGATCCTCGCCGACGTGCGCCGGCGCGGCGACGAGGCGCTGGTCGAGAACGCGCAGCGCTTCGACGCCCCCGGGTTCACACGGGACCGGCTCGTGGTCGGGGCTGACGAGATCGCCGCGGCCACGGCGGGGCTCGACGCGGCGCTGCGCGAGGCCATCGCG
>DATFWK010000055.1:0-8446 GCA_035259345.1 Miltoncostaeaceae bacterium
GCCGGGACGGTGAGCGAAAGGTCGCTGACGGCAGGGACCGCGCGGCCGGGGTAGATCTTCGTCGCCCGGTCGAACACGATCTCCGCCGCGGCCGAGCGTGATGGTCCCGCCATCGCGCAAACGGTATCCCACGTCCGTCGCGCGCCATCCGGCAGGGGCGCCCTGCGACGGCCGCCTGTGGGATTCCTCACAAATCCCCGTGTGCAGGGGAATGAGCTAGCCTCGCCCCGCCGAGAGGAGGGCGCGGGTGAGCGTGCTTGGCATCGCCTACATCGGCCTGAGGACTCCGGACGTCGAGGGGCTGCACCGCTTCTACGCGGACCTGACCGGCGCGGACCGGATCGAGGGCACCCATGGACAGCTGCGGCTCGGGGGCACCGTCCTCGGGTTCTGGCACGCGGAGGCCGCACCGGTGGGCCCGGATGTCATCGGCCTCGAGGTCGACGCCGCCGGCTTCGAGGCCGCGCTGGGCCGGGCGCGCGGCATGGGGCTCGTCGTGGACGGCCCGCGGCGGTACAACCCGCACTCGAGAGGCTTCGAGGTGCTCGACCCGGAGGGCCGGACGCTGGAGTTCCTGCACAACGACCCCGCGGTGTTCTGGACGAGCGAATGACGGGCGATCCGAGCATGGGGACGACCGCCTCGCGCCGGCGCCCGGTGCTTCGCCGGCGCGGGCTCGGGGAACATGAGTCGCGGGAGATGGGCTCGTGAGCGATCCATCGATCGGCGGGCGGGATCCGGCGGATGACCTTTCGACCCGGCCCCTTCCCGGATCGGACCCGTCGGTCTTCATCGCCGACGGGATCGTCGCGAAGGTCGCCGCCGACGCGGCCCGACGCGTCGAGGGGGTCAGCTCGCTGGTGCCCCGCAGACGCGGGCTCGCGGCGTTCCTCGGCGGCCGGCGCGACGAGGTCGAGGTGCGCATGGACCACGGCGCCGTCGAGATCGCGATCGGGCTGGTCGTCGCGCCGGACACCCGGATCCCGCTCGTCGTCGACGAGGTGAGGCAGGCCGTCGCCGAGCGGGTGCGCTTCACCACCGGCATGGACGTGCGACGGGTCCAGGTGAGCGTGCTCGACGTGGCCGACCAGTCCGGAGGCTCGGGCCGGTGAGGGGCCGCCGGAGCGCCGCCTGTCTCGTGGCCGCCGCCGCCGCCGCCGTCCTTGCCGGCTGCGGGGGCTCGGGTGGCGGCCACCGCCCGCTCCCCCGGGCGGACGAGCGCGCGCTCCTCGCCTCGCTCGACGCGGCCCGCACCGCAGCGGCCGCAGGCGACCGCGCGGGCGCGACCGCGGCCCTCAGGCGCTTCCAGGCGCGGGCCGAGCGCCTCCTGGCGGCCCACGCCATCGACCCGGCCGACGCCAGGGCCTTGCGCGCCGGGGCGCTGCAGGCCATCGCTCGCGTCCCCCTCGACGTCCGGACGCCGGCGCCGCCGCCTCCGGCCGTCATCACGTCGGCCGCCCCGACCACCACCACGCCCGCCCCGGACGAGGACGGCAAGCCGGGCAAGGGGCCGAAGCCGAAGAAGAACGACCGCGGCCACGGGAAGGGCCACGGCCATGGCGACGAGGGGGGCGATTGACGGCGGGCCCGGTCCCCGGGGCGCTCGTCGGGGGGCGCTATCGCATCGAGCGCGCGCTCGGGGCGGGAGGCATGGCGAGCGTCTGGCTCGCCCGCGACCAGGAGATCACGCGTGAGGTTGCCGTCAAGGTGATCTCCGACGCCCTCGCCGCCGAGCCGGCCTTCCGCGCCCGCTTTGCGCGCGAGGCCCGGATCGCCGCCACGCTGGAGCATCCCGGGCTCGTTCCCGTGCTCGACCACGGCGAGGACGGCGAGCGCCCGTACCTGGTCATGGAGCGGGTGCCCGGCGGCACGCTGGCGGACCGCCGCCAGGACCCGCCGGACGTCGTCGCGCTTGCGAGGGAGCTGCTCGGCGCGCTCGCCTACGTGCACCGCGCCGGCGTCGTGCACCGGGACGTCAAGCCGGCCAACGTCCTCTTCGACGGGGACGGCCGTGCCCGCCTCGCGGACTTCGGCATCGCGCAGGACGCGGCCGGCGCGGAGATCACGCTCAGCGGCCAGGTGCTGGGCACCATGCGCTACGTGGCGCCGGAGGTGCTGGCCGGCGAGCGGGCGACGCCGCGGAGCGACCTCTACTCGCTCGGCGTGCTGCTCGAGGACTGCCTGCGCCCCTGGTCCGCGCCGGAGGCCGGGCGCCTCGTGGGCGCGCTGACCGCGCGGGAGCCCGGCCGGCGGCCGGCGTCCGCGACGGCGGCGCTCGGCCTCCTCGAGCCCGGCTCCCGGGACGACGCGGCGCCGACCGCGCCGATGCCGCCCCGGCTCCTGGTCACCCGCAGGCGCTCGCGCCGGCGCGTGCTCGTGGCCGCAGGGGCGGCCGCGGCCATCGCGCTGGCGGTCGGCGTCCCGCTCGCCGTCCGAAGCTCGGGCGGCTCGGCGCCGGCGCGCCCGGCCCCGGTGGCGAGGCAGCCGGTATCGGCCCCGCTCGATCGCCAGATCGACGGCCTCGAGCGCTCGGTTCGCGCCCTCGCGCGGCCGAGCCCCTGAGGCCTGCCGCGCCCTACTCGGTCGAGATGTTCGGGTCGGCCTGCTGGGTGACCGGGGTGATCGCCACGAAGTGCTCGGCCGGCGACTCCACGAGGGGCTCGAGCCCCGCCGCCGCGGCGTGCTGGCCGGAGGCCGCGAGCGCCAGGGCGTAGCGCGAGAGCAGCTCGGCGACGACCTGCTCGTCCGCCTCGTCCAGCTGCACGATGCTGACCTTCGCCGCCTTCGAGAGGCGCCGGCGGATGGCCGCCTCGTCGAGGTTCCAGGCCGACTCCAGCCGCTGGTAGACCACGCCGCCGGTCATGCCGGAGCAGATCCACGGCCCGGGGTCGCCGAGCACGACGATGCGGCCGCCGGTCATGTACTCGAACGCGAAGCCCTTGCAGTTGGCCCGCGTGGCGAGCGAGCCCAGCTTGTCGTTGAGCGGCTCGGCGGGCTCCGCGCCGAGCACCATGTCCGACCCCGAGAGGCGGATCGCCGCGCGCGTGTCGCAGTTACCCTGGATCAGGAAGACCCCCTGCTGGGCGCCGTAGGCGAAGCTCTTGCCCACGTGGCCCCCGACCCAGTCGCCCTTGGCGTTCTGGGACTTCAGCACCTCGATCTCGCCGCCGAGCGCGCACTTGCCCACGCCGTCCTGGGCGCCGCCCTCGACGTGCAGCGTGACGCCGTCCAGGTTGAAGGCGCCAAAGCCCATGCCGGGGGACGCGCCGTTCCGGAACATGAGCTCGACCAGCGCGTGGCCGTTGCCCTCGCCGTCGGGGCCGCCGTTCCCGCCGCCCCCGCCGTTCGACGGCCCGTCCGCGCCCGCCCCGTTGCCGCCGCCGTTCACGCGCGCCCTGATCGCGTCCGTGGTGTGGACGCCGGTCCGCCCGCGGGCCAGGAGGCCAGCAAGGTCGGTGCCGACGTTGCGGTCGCGCGCCGTGGCGACGTCGTCGCGGACGGCGAGCGTCGCGCCCGCCGCGAGGCGCTCCTCCGCGGCCTCGGGCGTGCGGTGCGGCGGGGGCGGGTTGAACGGGCGGAAGTAGCGGGGGCCGCTCGCCGGGGCCGTGATGACGGCCTCACGCGTCGGGGTGAGCAGCCGGCGGGTGTCGAGGGCGTCGTGGTGCGAGACCTGCACCAGGCGGTCGGCGCAGCCGACCATGTCGGCCACGCGCTCGAAGCCCATGTCCCCGGCGATCTGGCGGAGGGCGTGGCCCATCTCGGTGAAATAGCGCACCAGGTGGTCCACGGCGGCGTCGAGGTCGCGCGGGACGAAGCGCTTGAGCCCGCGCTCCTTCGCCTCGTGCTCGTCGTCGATCTGGGTCGCGATGCCCACGTGGCATGTGTCGAGCTGGCAGCCGCGGCAGATCGTGCAGCCGATCGCGACCATCGAGGCGGTCCCGAAGCCGATCCGGTTCGCGCCGAGGCAGATCAGCTTGACGCAGTCCATGGCGGTCCGCATGCCGCCGTCGGCCCAGATCTCGACGCGGTCGCGGATGCCGGCCTCCGTGAGCGCGTGGTGGGTGAGCACCGTGCCGATCTCGCAGGGCAGGCCCGTGCGCCGGAGCGCGTGCTGCCGCGCGGCGCCGGTGCCGCCGTCGAAGCCGGACATCGTGATGACGTCCGCGCCGGCCTTCGCGATGCCGACCGAGATCGTGCCGATGCCGGGGACCACCGGCACCTTGACGATCACCTTCGCGTGCGGGTTCGCCGTCTTCAGCTCGTCGATGAGCTGCGCGAGGTCCTCGATCGAGTAGAGGTCGTGGTTGTTGGAGGGGCTGATCAGGTCGCTGCCGACCTGCGCGTTGCGCGCGGCGGCGATCTTCGCCGTGACCTTGGACCCCGGCAGGTGCCCGCCCTCGCCGGGCTTCGCGCCCTGCCCGATCTTGATCTCGATCCACTCGCAGGAGTTGAGCAGGAGCGACGACACGCCGAACCGGCCGCTCGCGATCTGGACGCCGCGGTGCTTGGGGTAGCGGCCGTACATGTCGCGGATCTCGCCGCCCTCGCCGTTCATCGCGAGCATGTCCGCCCGCTCAGCGGCCTCGGCGTAGGCCCGGAAGGCCGTCTCGCCCTGGCTGCCGAAGCTCATCGAGCTCACCAGGAAGGGCAGGTTGTGCTCCCCGGCCGCCGAGCTCACGAGCTCCACCGCCACCCGCTCCTCAGGGGGCGCGAGCTGCGGGGCGAGGGCGTGGCGGATGGCCACCGGACGGTCGCGCTCGACCTGCTCGCAGACCTCGGCGAACTCCTCGTAGCCGCGCTCCGACGTCGCCAGCCGCATGAGCGACTTCCAGACCAGGGGGTACATGCGCGGCAGGCGCGATTTGCCCGGGTCCTCCTCGCCGGCGCGCAGGCGCCGGCCGTCCTCGGCCAGCGCGTCCAGCCCGTCGAAGCCGAGGCCGCGCTCCTCGCTGGCGCAGAAGCCCGGCATGCCGATGAGCTCGAGGATCTCCGGCCGCACGCCGATGGCGGACATCAGCCGGCCGTAGCCCCGGATCTCGTGGATGCCGATCGTCGAGAGCACCTTCTCGATGCCCTTCTGGAGGGCCTCGAGCACCCGGCCGCACGCGGCCTCCGGCTCGTTCGAGCCCTCCATGGCCAGCTCCATCATCGCGTACGGGCAGAGCCCGTCCGCCCCGACGCCGACGGCCATCATCACGTCGTGGACGTTGCGGATGCCGGCCGCCTGGAGCACCAGGCTGACCCGCCGCCGCATCGACGAGCCGTCCTCGGCCTTGGCCTCCCGCAGGGCCTTGTCCACCGCGGCCATCGCCAGGTGCGGGTCGGCGACGCGGTGGCCGGGGCCGGCGAGCACGTCCTCGAGCACCACGATCTCCGCGCCCTCGGCCACGGCCGCCACGGCCGCCTCCGCGAGGCGCTCGACGTGGACGCGGGTGCCGTGCCCGGTCGCGAAGTAGAGCGGCAGCCTGACCGCGCGCCAGTCCCACGCGGCCACGACGTCCTCCATGCACGCCACGCCGTGCTGGGCGGCGACGCGCCGGAGCTCGGCCAGCGAGAGGCGTGAGCCCGGGCGCATCCCGCCCAGGATGATCGGCATGCGCAGCTCGCAGCGGAGCGGCGGCTCGGTCTCGACGCCCTGGATCGGCGGCCGGCGGCCCAGCACGACCCGGGTCGAGAAGTGCTCCACCTCGCGCTCGCGGTCGATGGCCGGGTTGGTGACGACGGCCACCGTCTCCTGGAAGTAGTCCGAGAGCGGCACGGGCGTGGGGGAGAGGGCGCCGAGCGGCCCGTCCCAGCCCAGCGAGCCGATGGGCTCGGCGGCGCGATCGGCGTGGAACTGCAGCTGGTCCTTGTCGCTGTCGATCCAGCCGGCCGCCGCGAGCAGGCGCTCGAGCGGCAGCTCCGGCTCGTCGCCGATCTCGCCGAGGTCGATCTCGTGGGCGACGGGGTCGAGCCCGCCGGCCAGGCGCGCCCGCGCCTCGGCGGTGGGGAGCGCCCCGCGCGAGGCGGCCCGCCGGTAGACCTCCTGCTGCAGCTCCCAGTAGTCGAGGATGCTCGGCACGCCGTCCTCGCCTGTGACGACCGCGACCTTCTCGCCCGGGGCGAGCGGGCCGGGGTCGCGGGTGACCTCGGACACCGGCACGATGCCGGGCTCGGAGCTCACGACGTAGAGGTCGTCCGTCTCGATCCACCAGAGCGGCCGCAGGCCGAGGGCGTCCACCGCGAAGACCATCTCCCGGCCCGCGCGGCAGGCCAGCGCGACCGGTCCCTGCGCGTACGGCCCCCAGGCCTCGCGGTAGTGGACGTAGAGGTCCTGCAGCTTGGGCGGGAGGCGGTGGACCTCGCCCAGGATCGGCGGCAGGGCGAACTCGACGGCCTCGAGCAGCGAGAGGCCCCGCTCGAAGATCAGGCCCTCGAGCAGCCGGTTGAGGTCCTGGGAGTCCGAGCCGTCGCGGGTGATCGTGAGCCCGAGCTGCACGGCCTGCTCGCGCAGCTGCGCGATCGTGTTGATCTCGCCGTTGTGGCCCAGGATCGCAAACGGCTGCACCCGGCTGAAGGTCGGGTAGGTGTTCGTCGAGTAGCGGTTGTGGGCGATGATCCGCGCCGCGCCGAAGGCCGGGTCGGCGAGCTCCGGGTAGAAGCGCGGCAGCACGTCCGGCTGGCCGAGCACCTTGTAGACGGCGTCGTTGGCCGAGAACGAGGCGACGTGGCAGGTGAGCTCCTGCTCGATGTCCACCATCGCCCGGTAGCAGTCCCGCGAGGCCGTCTGGGGCGAGGAGGCGAGCGCGGCGATCTGCCAGAAGACCGGCGGCGTCTCGGCCGCCCGCGGGCCGAGGGCCTCGCGGTCCGTGACCCCGGCGGCGCTCCAGAGCACCCGCATGCCACGCCCGTCGATCAGCTCGATGAGCCGCGGGAGCTCCGCCGCGGCGGTCTCCTCGCTGCCGAAGAAGACGTGACAGACCACGAAGCGCCCGTCGTACGCCAGCCCGCCGTCCTCGCCCACCGACTCCAGCCGCTCGCGCCACTGCGGGCGGGGCAGGTCCACCTGCAGGCCGCTGCCGTCGCCCTCGCCGTCGACGCTCCCCGAGCGGTGCACCATCATCTCGAGCGCGACCAGGGCGCGCTCGATCAGCGCATGGGTCGGGACTCCGTCCCTGGTGATGAACCCGCACAGCGCGCACGCGTCGTGCTCCTGGAGCTCGGGCAGCCCAGGGGGTGGCTGGGTGGCGAAGGGGACGGGTGGCAGCGACATGCTCGGCCCTCCGGGGCAATGGGGGGTCGGGAACCTGGAATTGTGACAGGCCGCACGGCGCCCCGGCACTCGCCGGGGCTGTCTCCGCCCGCCCCGAAAGTCAAGCGGGTGGCGGTACGCCCGTCAATCCGCGGATGCCCTGGGAACGCCCTACCATTCGTCCAGATGCGCGACCTGCCGCCGCTCCCCGGCGCCGACACCGAGACCCTCACCTGCTACCGCCATCCCGGCCGCGAGACGCTCGTGCGCTGCGCGACCTGCGGGCGGCCGATCTGCACCAGTTGCATGGTGCAGACTCCGGTCGGCATCAAGTGCCCCGAGTGCGCGGGCAGGGCCACCGGCGTCGACCGCCTGCGCCCGCATGCGATCCCCCGGGGGACGACCTACGTCACCTACACGCTGATCGCGCTGAACGTGCTGGTGTTCCTCATCCAGCTCGCCCAGGCGGGCGGCAACGACGTCGTGAACACGCAGATCGCCCAGGACTACGCGCTCCAGGGCCACGCGGTCGCCGGCGGGGACTGGTACCGGATCGTCACCGGCGCCTTCCTCCACGCGAACTTCCTGCACATCCTCTTCAACATGTACGCCCTCTGGGTGCTCGGGGTGGCGTTCGAGAGCTATGTCGGCCCGTTGCGGATGGCGCTGGTCTACTTCGCGTCCGTGCTCTGCGGCTCGGCCGGCGCGCTGCTCCTGTCCGGGCCGAACGCCCTGACAGTCGGCGCCTCCGGCGGCATCTTCGGCGTGATGACCGCCGTGTTCGTGCTCGAGCGCCAGCGTGGCTTCTCCCTGCTGATGGGCGGCGTCGGCGTCTGGCTGCTCCTGAACCTCGTGATCACGTTCGCGTTCTCGGGCATCTCCGTCGGCGGCCACCTCGGCGGGATCGTCGGCGGCGGCCTGGCGGCGCTGATCCTGTCCGGCTTCGGCAAGGGCCACATGGCCGCCGGCAAGCTCGGCCCGGCGGTCGTGCTGCCGATGGCGCTGCTCTACGTCGGGGCCATCGCCGTCGCGCTCGCCGCGGCGTAGGCGTCAGACCGTGTGGGCCTCCTCGAGGAGGCCCGCGACCAGGGCGATCGCGGCCTCGACGTCGGCCGGGTGGCAGGCCTCGACGCTGGAGTGCCCGTAGCGGGTCGGGATCGAGACGCACCCGGCGAGCGCCCCCTCCGCCGCCAGCTGCATTGCTTGGGTGTCCGT
>DATFWK010000056.1:0-5426 GCA_035259345.1 Miltoncostaeaceae bacterium
CGCCGTGCTGGAGCTGGTGACCGCCATCGGCCCCACGGTCGGCACCCACGCCGGCCCGGGGGCCAGCGCCGTGAGCTTCTTCCACGACCCGCTCGACGAGCGGGCCGGCGGGGCAGGCGGGCGCTAGGCCTTGACCAGGTAGTTGTGGATCTCGACGAAGCGGATCTCGGGCTGCTGCTCGATGCCCGCCTCGCGCGCAAGGGGGCCGATCTGCTCCTGCGCGAAGCGCTCGAACTGCTCCTTGGACTCCCAGATGTCGACGACGCGGAAGCCGCCGTCGGTCTTGGCGACGAAGTGCGAGATGCCCCCGTCCGGCATCGGGCCGCCCTGACGCAGGCCCATGCCCTTGATGACCTGGTCGTACTGCTCGAGCGTGGCGCCCGGGAAGGTCAGCTCCACTGCGACGGCCATGGCATCCTCCTTCGACGTCGTCGGCCGAAGGACGCTACTTCCGAGCCGCGCGAGGCGTCAACCGGCGTTCAATGCACCGTAACCGGCCGGCCGCTCGACGAGCGCGCCGAGGGGCAGGGCCGACCACCGTCCGCCCGCCACGAAGCGCTCGACCTCGGCGGCGACGATCTCCTCGGCCAGGGCCGCGTGGGCCAGCCGCTCAGCCGAGCCCTCGCGGGCCAGCTCGCGGATGTCCTCCATCGTGTGGAGCGTCACGCCGGCGAGCGCCGCCACCGCGGGGTCGACATCGCAGGGGACGGCCATGTCGAGGAGCGCCATCGCCCGTCCGGAGCGCGCGGCCATCGCGCGCTCGACGTCGCCGACCGTGACGACGGCAGAGGGTGCGGCGGTCGCGCAGATGACGACGTCGGCGAGCGGGAGCTCGTCAGGGAGCGCGGCGAGCACGCCGCTCCGCCAGCCGCGTGGCGCGGCCAGCGCCATGGCGGCCTCGGCACGGCGGCTGAGGACGACCACACCGGCGGCGCGGCGGGCGGCGAGGGCATCAGCGACCACGCGGGCCATCTCGCCGGCGCCGACGACCAGCACCTGGAGACCCTCCAGCCGGCCGGTCCGCTCGAGGAGCCCGACGGCGACCGAGGGCACCGACACACGGCCTGCGCCGATGCGGGTGTCCCGGCGCACGCGCCGCCCGACCGAGAGCGCCCGCCGGAACAGGCGGTCGAGCATCGGCCCGGACGCGCCCTCGGCGCGGGCGAGCTCCCAGGCCCGCCGGACCTGCCCCTGGATCTCGCTCTCCCCGAGCACCATCGAGTCGAGGCTCGAGGTGACCCGGAAGAGGTGCCGCGCAGCCCGCTCGCCGTGATGGAGATACACCGAGCGCCCGAGGTCGGACCGCGGCAGGCCGGCCATGGCGGCGAGCGAGGCGGCCATCGCCTCCCCCGCGGCGCCGGGATCCGCGGCGACCGCGTAGACCTCGCGGCGGTTGCAGGTCGAGAGCATGAGCAGCTCGGGGATCGCGCGGCGGTCGCCGAGCGCGGGCGGCCGGTTGGCGCTGCCCGGCGCCGGCATGAGGCAGCGGCCCAGGAGCTCCACCGGCGCGGTGCGATGCGACAGGCCGGCGACGACGAGCCGCGGCACGGGCATCGGATCCGACGAAGGTGGGTTCACGGCCATCCTTGCTGCTGCCCTGGTCGGCAGCTCGAGCTTCCTCCGGCCGCGAGAACGGCCGCCCCACAACGATTGCGCGAGACGGCACGAGCGTAAATAACCGAAAGTCCAGGCTGGAGTCGAGTTCCTGGACGATCGGCCATTCGCCGCCGCCGGGGCGCGCGCTACCGTAGGCCGGACCCACCGGCATCCGCCGCACGGGCGACGGGAGGTTCGGATGACGCCTGAGACCGCTGCGAGGACCCTGACGGGCGAGGAGCGCATGCTGGGCGCCTGCCGGCTCGAGCCGGTGGACTGCACGCCGGTGTGGTTCATGCGCCAGGCCGGCCGGTGCATCGCGGAGTACCGCGAGCTTCGCGAGCGCTACGACATCCTCACCATGACCCGAACGCCGGAGCTGTGCACCCAGGTCACGCTCATGCCCGTGGAGCTCATGGGCGTGGACGCCGCCGTCCTGTACGCAGACATCATGCTCCCGCTCTACGGCATGGGTGTCCCGTTCTCGATCGACCCCGGGATCGGGCCGATCATCCACGAGCCGGTGCGGGAGGAGGCGGACGTCCGGGGGCTTCGCATCGTCGAGGCCGAGGAGGCCACCCCCGAGATCTTCGAGGCGATCGGCATGGTCCGCCGCGAGCTCGACGGGCGGGCCGCCGTGGTCGGGTTCGCGGGCGCGCCCTACACGCTGGCGTCGTACCTCATCGAGGGCCGGCCGAGCCGGGACCGCGCCAAGGCGAAGGCCATGATGTACGGGCGGCCGGACCTCTGGGCCGAGCTCATGGAGACGCTCACCGAGGTGACGATCCGCTACCTGGCCGCGCAGGTCGAGGCCGGGGCGCAGGTGATCCAGCTCTTCGACTCGTGGATCGGCGACCTCGGCCCCAGCGCGTACGAGGCCCACGTGCTGCCGTACAGCCGGAGGATCTTCGAGGGGGTGCGCGTGACCGGCGTGCCGACGATCCACTTCGGCACCGGCACGGGCGGGATGCTCGAGGAGTTCGCCTCGGCCGGCTCGGACCTCGTGTGCGTCGACTGGCGGGTCAGCCTCGCCGACGCCTGGCGGCGGATCGGCGAGGACAAGGGTATTCAGGGGAACCTCGACCCGGTGGCGGCGATCGCCGGCTGGGACGCGATCGAGCGCGAGGCCGACCGCATCCTGGCAGAGGCGGCCGGGCGCCCCGGGCACGTCTTCAACCTCGGCCACGGCGTGCTACCCGAGACCGAGCCGGCGGATCTCGCCCGGCTCGTCGACCACGTCCACGCCACGACGCGAGGGCGGGCCGCGCGGTGAGCACCGGCGTCCTTCTCATGACCTTCGGCACGTCGATCACCTCCGACGGGGTCGAGGAGTACCTGCGCAGCGTCTACCGCCGCGAGCCGCCGGAGGACACGGTCAAGGAGTTCAAGCGCCGCTTCGACCTGGTCGGGCGCTCCCCGCTGATCGAGATCACGCTAGAGCAGGGCGACGCCCTCCAGCGCCTGCTCGACGAGCGCTCCGGCGCGGGCGCCTACGTCGTCGGGGTGGGGATGCTCCACACCGAGCCGCCGATCGCCGACGCGCTGCAGCGGCTCGCGGACGCCGGCGTGGAGCGTGTGATCGGCATCGTGCTCGCGCCGCAGTACTCGGCGATCATCATGGGTGGCTACAACCGCAGCGTCGAGGCCACCGTCGCCGAGCGCGGCATCGACGTGCCGGTCACGGTCGTCGGGCCCTGGTACGACACTCCGGGCTGGATCGACTCCCTGGCCGAAGGGCTCCAGCGGACGATCGACGAGGCCGGCGACCTGCCGGTGGTCTTCACCGCGCACAGCCTGCCGAAGGCGGTGGTCGAGCGGGACACCGGCTACCTCGACCAGATCCACGAGACGATCCGCCTCGTCGCCGACCGCGTCGGCCTGCCCTCCGACCGCTGGCAGTTCGGCTACCAGAGCGCCGGTCATACGCCCGAGGAGTGGCTGACGCCGGACTTCAAGGACCTGGTGCCCGACATCGCCAAGGCCGGCCACACCGGCGTCATCTTCGTGCCGGTGCAGTTCACGGCCGACCACCTGGAGACGCTCTACGACATCGACATCGCCGGGCGCGAGGAGGCCGAGGAGGTGGGCCTCGAGTTCCACCGCGTGCCCGTGCCGAACACGAGCCCGGTGTTCATCGAGGCGCTGCGCCAGGTCGTCGAGCGCGAGAGCGCGGACGCGGGCGGCGGGACCGCCGCCCTCAGGCCGTCCCGGCGAGCCTGAGGACCAGCCGCAGGGAGCGCTCGGGCCCCGGCCAGTGCTCGCGGGTGAGCTCGGCGCCGCCCGAGCGCAGGAATCGGCGCATGACCAGGGCGACCACGAGGGCGTCGTCCAGCTGGCCGGCGACCGGGATGAAGTCGGGGACGAGGTCGATCGGGAGCGCGAGGTAGGCCGCGAGGCCGACCAGTAGGAGCTTGCGCCGCCGGGGCACGCGCGGGTCGCGCAGGAGCCGCGAGACCAGCACGAGGCAGTCCGGCACGAAGCCGGCGAGGGCACGGGCGTCGTCCCGCCGGCCCGCCAGCAGCAGAACGACGACGAACGCCGCCCAGATGACGACGAGCACGGCGAGCGCTACGGGGATCGCGAGCCACCAGGACACGGCCCGCCAGTGTGACACCGGGCCCATGGCACCTGCCCGGTTGACCGGCGCGCCGAGCCCCGCCTAGCGTGGGATCGATGGCCGAGACGAACCGCGAGATCATCCAGCATGACTGGGTCGACGCCTTCCGCGAGCGCGACGTCGAGCGCGCCGTCGCCACGCTCGCGCCCGACGTGGTTTGGCAGGGCCTCGAGCCGCACCTGGTCTGCCGTACGCGGGAGCAGGTCGCCGGCATCGTCCGCGGCTGGCGCGATCGCCCGCTCCCCCGAATCGAATCGCTCCAGCTCGACGAGGTCGGCGATGCGGTGGTCCTGTCCGCCGCGAGCCCCGACGTCCCTCAAGTCGCAACCGGGCGGCCGGCAGGACAGGTGCACCTGGTGTTCCGCCTCCGCGACGGGCTCGTCACCCACCTGCACGGGTTCCGGACGCGCGACGAGGCCCTGGCCGCGGCGGCGCGCCCACCGGTGCCGCTGACGGAGCCGCAGCCTGTGGCGGACCTCGGACCGCCTGCCGCCGGCCCGGCACGGGTCGCCGGCCTGACGCCCTTCGTCCGCGTGGCCGACGTCGGACGGTCGGCCGGCTTCTACCGGTTGCTCGGGTTCGACGTCCTCGACACGTATGTTCCCGGCCTCCAGATCCAGTGGGCCTTCCTCGAGGCATCGAGCGAGGCGCGGATCATGCTGGAGCGGGACTCCCGGCCCGTGGATGCGAGGGCCCAGGGCGTGCTCTTCTACCTGTACGCGCCGGACCTCGCCGCGCTCCGGGAGCACCTGCTTGCTCACGGCGTCGCGGCGGGGCCGATCGAGGACGGCTCACCGGGGCCGCGGCGCGAGATGCGGGTGATCGACCCGGACGGCTACGTGCTGATGATCGCCGAGATCGACGACGAGGGCCCGGAACCTCAGGATCCGAGCCAGGGATAGCGCTCGACGTCCTTGCCGGCGTAGTCCGGGTCGAGGTAGATGAAGACGCGCTGGATCTTCCAGTCCCGGATCTCGAAGACGTCGCACCAGCGTCCGGCCCCCCACTCGGGCACGCCCGCGCGCCAGGGGCCGTCGCGGTGCTCGCCGTGGCTCGTGCCCTCGCACACCACGACGTCCGAGCCGGAGAAGACCCAGTTGAACTCGGAGTAGTGGTGGACGATGGACCTGAGGGTCCCGCCGACGTCCCCGAACAGCCGCCCGATCTCCTCCTTGCCGCTCGCGAGGCCCCACTTGGGGAACGCGACCTGGGC
>DATFWK010000057.1:0-2692 GCA_035259345.1 Miltoncostaeaceae bacterium
CGGCGGGTGATCGGCGTGGACGTGGTGCTCGAGAACCGGGCGGTCTTCGGCAGCGTCAACGCCAACCGGGTGGACTGGCTGGCGGGCGTGGACGAGCTCGAGCGGGCCCGCCGGCGCTGGCCCGAGGCGCTCGAGCGCTTCGTCGGCCTGCGCGTGCCGCTCGAGCGGTGGGAGGAGGCCTTCGCCCACCGGGGCGTCAAGGCGACGCTCGTCTTCGAGGAGGCCTGATGGGGAATGGCGTGCGACGGCTCACGGCCGAGGTCGTCCTCGATGCCCGGTCCCAGCTCGGCGAGTGCCCGCGCTGGGACGACCGCACGGACGAGCTCCTGTGGGTGGACATCCTCGCCGGCGAGGTCCACCGCTTCGATCCGCTGAGTGGGCGCGACGTCGCCATGTCGCTCGGCCGCCACGTCGGCGCGGTCGCGACGCGTGCCTCGGGCGGCTGGGTCGTCGCCGCACGCGAGGGCTTCGCGTCGGTCGACGCCTCGGGCGCCCACGCCCCGCTCGTCCACGTGCTCGCGGACGACCCCGGCGCCCGCTTCAACGACGGCCGCGTCGACCGCGCGGGCCGCTTCTGGGCCGGGACGATGCCGTACGACCTCTCGCCCGGCCGGGGCGCGCTGCACCGCCTCGACCCCGACGGCCTGGTCCACCCCGTGGTGGAGGGCACGTGGCTCGCGAACGGCATCGACTGGAGCCCGGACGACCGGCGCATGTACTTCGCCGACTCGCTCACGGGGACCGTGGACGTCTTCGACTTCCACTCGGGCGAGGGGCTCGTCGAGCGCCGCCGCCGGCTCGCCACGATCGACCCGTCCGTCGGCGTTCCGGACGGTCTCGTGGTCGACACGGACGGGGCCGTGTGGGTCGCCATCTCGGGCGCCGGCTGCGTCCACCGCTACGCGCCGGACGGCCGCCTGATCGCGCTCGTGGACGTCCCCGGGGCCCTGCAGGTGAGCGCCGCCGGGTTCGGCGGCCCCGCGCTCGACGTCCTCTACATCACCACGACTCGCGAGCACCTCGGCCCCGCCGAGCTGGCGGACCAGCCGGGTGCGGGCGCCATCTACGCGGTCGACCCGGGCGTGTCCGGCCTGCCCACGACGGCCTACGCGGGGTAGCGGCCGGGGGAGTGCGCCGCCCCCCGCTCCCGGCTGGGGGATGCCCAAGGGGGGACCCGCCGACGGTGCGGGCTGTTACGGGAGCGGGGGAGCGGAGCGGGGCGCCCGTGCCGAAGCCCGGGCGAGCCGTCGTGCCCCGAACCTAGACCGCCCCCGGGAATAATGTCAAGCCCTCGAACAAAGGCTTCTTTTAGGCCTTGCTGGCGAGGAACTCCTGGACCATCTTCTCGCCGGCCTCGTGCCCCTGCTCGAAGTAGACGCGGTTGATCTCCTTGAAGACCTCCCACTGCGCGGGCACGTCGTCCTCAGCCATCGTGGCGTCGACGGGGCAGGCCTCGACGCAGGCGTCGCAGTCGATGCATTCGGCGGGGTCGATGTAGAGCATCGTCGACTGCTCGTGATGCTCCTCGCCCGGCGCCGGGTGGATGCAGTCCACGGGGCACACGTCGGCACACGAGGTGTCCTTCGTGCCGATGCAGGGCTCGGTGATCACGTACGTCATGCAGCTTCGCTCCCGGTTCGGTGACGGGACGCGTCACTCTACCAGCGGGGTTTGCAGCAGATCCGCCCAGGCGACCAGAAACGGGTCGATCGACCCGGCGAGCACGGCCGTTACGTCGCCCACCCGGACCCCCGTGCGCGGGTCCCGCACGCCGCGGTGGCGCCCTTGCGCATACGTGCGCACGATCTCGTCCCTGCTGCCGGGCTCCCCGCCGTCGAGCGCGCCGACGGCGACCCGGGCGACCGCGCGCGTGCCGGACCCGGTCAGCCGGTGCAGGCCGGCCTCGCCGAGCAGGAGCTCGAGGCAGGACTCGCCCTCGAGCCTGAGCTCCGTGCGGCCGCCGGCCGGCGGCTCCATGTTGACGTCCATGCGCCGGGCGCCGGCCCAGGCGGCGTACATCGTCGCGATCTCGGCGGCCCACTCGGCCGCGTCCGGCCCCAGCGCCGTGACGACCACCCTTGCGCCGCCGGCCTCCTCGCCCTCCGCGGCGGCCGCGAGGGCGACCCGGAGGTACGCGAGCTCGGTCGCCAGCTCGCGGGCGGCGTCGGCGAGCTCCCCCCGCGCCCGCCGGTCGCGGCGGAGCACCACCATCCGGGCCCACTCGCCGGCGCCCTCGGCCCGGCGGACCAGCCGGTCGAGCCGCCCGAGCACCCCCTCGACCCGGTAGACCCGCCCGAGCGTCGCCCGGGCCGCGTCCGGGTCGTCCCAGAAGCTCGGCGCGCGCGTCTCGGCCAGGAGCCGGTCGACCTCGTCGCGGAGGCGCGCGACCCGCGCGCCGTCTGCCGCGACGGCGATCTCCTCGCAGACGTCGCCGAGGCGCGCGGCGACGTCCTCGAGCCGGCCTGCCGGGGCCTCGACGGCGGCCGCGTCGGCCTCCTCGCCGGCCTCGTCCAGGGGAGCGAGGGCCAGGGCGATGCGCCCGTCGGCGATGCGCACGGTGAGCAGGCCGCCGCCGTCCACCGGCGCCGCGACCAGGAGCTCGGCGAGCGGGGCGACCAGCGCGTGCTGGATCTCCCGCTGCAGCGGCCGGGCGCCGTGCTGGGGCGAGAAGCCGCGCTCGACGAGGTGCTGC
>DATFWK010000058.1:0-3870 GCA_035259345.1 Miltoncostaeaceae bacterium
GACGCCGACGCGCGCCGGCCGGCCCTCCGGGCGCGGCGCCGCCGGGACCAGGCGCGCCGACGCGAGCGCCCCCGCCAGGGCGAGCACGGCCATCAGCGCCAGCGCCTCGCGCCAGCCGCTCACCTGCCCGACCAGGGCGCCGATCGGCACGCCGAACACGATCGCCGCCGCCCAGCCCGAGACCACCCGCCCCATCACGCGCGCCCGCTCCTCGTAGGGCACCTCGTCGCCGACCCACGCGTACGCCGCGGGCAGGAACGTCCCCGCGCCCAGCCCGCAGAGGGCACGCCCGGCGAGCAGCGCGGCCAGCGTGGGAGCGGCTGCCGACGCGGCGCCCCCCAGGGCGAACACGGCCAGCCCGGCCAGGATCGCCCGCCGCCGCCCGACCCGGTCCGAGAGGGCTCCGCCGAACGGCGCGGTGATGGCGACGGCCGCGCCGTAGATGCCGACCGCAAGCCCCGCGCGCTCGATGGTGACGCCGAGGTCGCCCGCGATGTCGGCCAGGAGCGGCGAGATGACCAGCGCCTCGGAGCCGACGGCGAAGATCCCGATCAGCAGGGCCGTCGTGGCCATGGCGAGCCCGCGGCGCTCGAGCGCCCCGGTCTGGACCGCCGTCACGGCCCGTCGCTCCACGGCGCGATGCCGAGGTCCTCGAGCAGCCCGACGAGCGCGGCGACCGGCAGCCCGACGACGGTCGTGAAGTCCCCCTCGACGCGAGCGACGAGCGCGCCGCCCGACCCCTGGATCGCATACCCGCCGGCCCTCCCCTGCCACTCGCCGCGGCCGAGGTACCAGGCGAGCACCGCCTCGGAGAGCGGGCGGAACACCACGGTGGCCCGGTCGACCGCCTCGCGGCGGCCGGCGGCGCCAATCAGGTGGACGGCCGTGACGACCTCGTGGGCGCGGCCGCCGAGCGCGCGGAGCATGGCCTTCGCCTCCGCCTCGCCGGCCGGCTTGCCGAACACGCCCCCGTCGGCCACGACCATCGTGTCGGCCCCGAGCACGGCCCCGCCCGCGGGCACGCCGGAGCGCGCGGCGACCTCCTCGGCCTTCGCCCGCGCGTGCAGGAGCGCCTGCTCTCCCGGCTCGAGGCCCGGGACGTCGTCCTCCGCGTGCCGCGAGACCACGACGCGGTGCGGGACGCCGAGCGCCGTGAGGATGCCGCGACGCTGCGGCGAGCGCGAGGCGAGCACGATCACGGGCGGCGCCCGCGGCGGACGAGGGCGTCCGTCAGGCCGGCGCGACGGGCAGCTCGCCCATCGCGAAGTGGAGCTCCAGCTCCCGCGCCGCCGACTCCGGGCCGTCGGAGCCGTGGATGAGGTTCTCGCCGACCTCGAGCGCGAAGTCGCCGCGGATGGTCCCCGGCGGCGCGCCCTGCGGATCGGTCGGGCCCATCATCGTCCGCATGACGCCGATGGCGCCCGGCCCCTCGACCACCATCATCACGACCGGGCCCGAGGTGATGAAGTCGACCAGCTCTCCGAAGAACGGCCGCTCCCGGTGCTCGCCGTAGTGCTCGGCGGCCATCTCCCGGCTCATCTCGGACATCTTCATGGCGATGATCCTGAGGCCGCGCCGCTCGATGCGCGAGATGATCTCGCCGGTGAGCCCGCGGGTGACCCCGTCGGGCTTCACCATCACGAACGTCCGCTCCATCAGTAGGTGACCTCGCCCGGCTCCTGCGGGACGCGCGACAGCGCGGCGGCCGGCACCTTCTCGCAGTACGGGCAGATCGACCAGCGCGGGTCGATCGGCTCGCCGCAGCCCGCGCACGGCTCGCGCAGCTTGCGCATGCAGGACGGGCAGGCCAGGAAGCGCGCCTCCCCGGGGTAGCCGCAGTCCGGGCAGCGGAGCGCCGCCTGGCGCTCCAGCGCGATCAGCTCGAGCTGGCGCTCGCGGCTCTCCTCGATGGTCTCGCTGGGCCGCACCGCCAGGTAGAGCAGCGGACCGAGGTACGGGATCACGATCGCGAAGAGCGTCATGAGCCGCACGAAGCCCGGCGCGCGGTTGCGCCGGCGGGCATCCCTGTAGACCCAGTAGGCCAGGAAAAGCCAAAGGAGCACCAGGAACACGGTGATGAGGACCTTGGCGACGGTCCACACCGGCGAATCGAAGAACGACGAGAGCGAGTCGAAGACGTCAGCGCCGTACAGCCTCAGAACCCCCATGGTCAGCGGGATTCCCGCGAGATCTTGGGGGCGAGCATATCAGGGGGCCCAGCCGCCGCCCCGACGAGGTGGCTGCGCAGGTCGGCGAGCAGGTAGAGCGACCCGCAGATCACCACTGCGCCCCGCGCCCCCGCCAGCCGCCGCGCGGCCATGACCGCGGCCTCCGGGGGCTCGACCGCCAGGGCATCCAGGCCGGCGATCCTCGCCAGGTGCACGAGCGTCTCCGGCGCCGCCGCCCGCGGGTGCGTCGAGCGCGTCGCCACGACCGCGCGCGCGTGGCGCGCGAGCGAGGCGACCATGGCGGCCGCGTCCTTGTCGTCGAGCACCGAGAGGACCGCGACGGGGCGCCGGCGCCCCACGAGCCCGGGGAGCGACTCGACGAGCGCCTCCATGCCGGCCGGGTTGTGCGCGCCGTCGAGCACGACGACCGGCTCGCCCGGCAGCACCTCGAGCCGCCCGGGCATCCGCACCGCGCGCAGCGCCCGGCGCAGCGGCGTTCCCTCGAGGGTGCGTCCCAGGCGCCGCTCGCACGCCGCGAGGGCGACGGCGAGGTTGTCGCGCTGGAACCCGCCGTTCAGCGCGAGCGGCAGCGCCCGGTAGGCACCGAGGGGCGTCAGCAGGTCGACGGCGGCGTCGCGCGGCTCGACCAGCACGTCCCGCCCCACCAGCCACCCGTCCAGCCCGCGGGCCGCCATCGCGGCGGCCACCGCCTCCCGCGCCCGCGGCGCGAGGCGGCCGACCACCAGCCGGTCGCTCCCGTCCACCGCGACGGCGAGCTTCTCGGCGGCGATCTCGGCCTCGGTGTTGCCGAGCAGCTCGGTGTGCTCGAGGGCGACGTTCGTGAGCGCGACGACGGCGTCGGGGGCGAGCACGTTCGAGGCGTCGTGCCGGCCGCCGAGGCCGGCCTCCACGACCATCGCCTCCACCCCGGCCCGGGCGAAGGCCACGAAGCCCGCCGCGGTCAGCACCTCGAACTGGGTGACGGCGTCGTCCGGCGCCAGTCGCAGCCCCTCGACGGCCTCGCGTACCCGCTCGATGGCCGCCGCGAACTCGGCTCGCGCGACCGGCCGGCCGTCCACCTCGATCCGCTCCCGCCAGTCCGAGATGTGCGGCGAGAGGTACGCGCCGGCGAGGAGGCCCTGGCTGCGGAGCGCCGCCGCCGCGATGCGGGTGGTGGACGACTTGCCGTTCGTCCCCACCACGTGGATCGCCGGCGCCACCCGCTGCGGCTCACCCAGGGCCGCGAGCAGGCGCCGCATGCGCTCCAGGCCGAAGCGCATGCCGAGGATCGCGAGGCCCTCGACGTAGCGCGCGGCCTCCTGATAGGTCATCCGGTCGGCCCGAGCGCTTGGAGCTCGCCGCGAAGCTCCTCCAGCTCGGCCGCGTACCGGCGCTCCTTCTCGCGCTCGGCGTCCACCAGGTGCGCCGGCGCCCGGTCGACGAACCTGGGGTTGGCGAGCTGCCGCCGCGCACGCTCCAGCTCGGCCTCCGCCTCCGCGACCTGCTTCTCGATCCGCGCCCGGGCCGCCCGGCCGTCCACCCCGGCCACCGCGACGGTCATCTGCCCCATCGGCAGGCCGACGATCTGGCCCGGCGAGGGCGGCGCGTCGCTCCACCGGATGTTCGCGAGGGCGGCGACCTCCTCGCGTCCGTGCGCGAGCTCGGCGAGGTGGACGGCGAGCTCCTCGCGGCCGCCGAGGCC
>DATFWK010000059.1:0-10396 GCA_035259345.1 Miltoncostaeaceae bacterium
CCTCGACGAGGAGCGCTCGATCGCCTTCTACCGCGCCCTGGGGTTCGAGGAGCGCGGGCGCCGGCGTGTGGGCGGCGACACCGCCACGGTCATCTTCCTCGGCCTCCCCGGCGACGGCGCCCGCCTCGAGCTCACGGTGAACGACGGGCGCACCGAGCCCTACGAGCAGGGCGAGGGCTACGGTCACATCGCGATCGCGTTCGAGGACGGCATCGACGGTCCGATCGCCGGCCTCGCCGAGCACGGCATCGCGCCGGAGCGCGATCCATACGAGCCATACCCGGGCGGCCCGCGCATCTGCTTCGTCAGGGATCCGGACGGCTACAGAATCGAGATGCTCTCCCGCAACCCCGAGCACGAGCTCTAGGGGGCGCCGCCGGCCGCGGCGAGGGCCTCCACTCCGGCGCGCCAGGCCCGGTCCAGGTCCGCGCCGGGTGGGAAGCGCCCGTTGAGCTCGAGGATCGTCATGCCGTGGGCGAACGCCCAGGCCGCGCGGGCGAGGTCGTCGTCCCCTCCGGTGGCCTCGAGCAGTGGCTGGGCGGCGCGCGCCTCGACGCCCGGGGCGAGCAGGTCCCGCGCCAGCGGCCGGCCGGTCATGAGCCGGTACAGGTGCGGCCGCCGCAGGGCGAAGCCTCGGTAGGCCCGCATCACCCCGGCGAGCGCATCCGGCCCGGCGGGGGCCAGCGCCTCGAAGGCCTCGGCGAGGTCCGCGAACCCCTCCGAGATGATCGCCGCCTCGAGCGCCTCCTTGTCGGGGACGTGCTTGTAGAGGGAGGGGGCCCGGATGCCGACGCGCTCGGCCACGCGCCGCATCGAGAGGCCGTCGGGCCCGTCCTCCTCGAGCAGCGCGAGCGCCGCCGCGGCGATCTCCCGGGCCCGCGGGCTCTGGCCGCTAGCCGCGCTGGAAGCCATCGCGCCCGCGCAGGCCGTAGCCGGCCGCCCGGTCGAGAGCGATGTGGAAGCCCCAGGCCAGCGCTCCGACGATGAGCGTGGCCGGGAGGGTGCCGAGCGCGACGAGCGCGCCGAGGACGAGCGGCCCCCAGACCCGGTGGAGGAGGTTATACGCGCGCACAGCGCGGGGGTGGAGCTGCCCGCGCTCCACGCCGCGGCCCATGCCGGCGAGAAGGGCGAGGTCCGGGGCGGCCCAGAAGACGGGGATCTGCCACCAGCCGCCCACTGCGAGGGCCGCGGCGATGGCGGCACCGAGGAGGGCGGCGGCGAGAACGGCGAAGGCGGCGCGGCGGAGCGGCTGCGGAATGGCGGCGACGGCGTGCATCAGGTCCTCCTCGAACGGTTGGCGAACACTGTTCGCCAATCTAGCTAACGGTGTTAGCCAAAGTCAAGCCCGACTCAGCCTGGCTCGTCTCCCCAGCCGCCGGCCGGGGGGCGCTCCATGAAGCGCTCGCCGCCCGGGCCGAAGCCCATCGCCACGTAGAGGCCGTGGGCGTCCCGGGTGTGGAGCATCCACTTGACGTGCCCGAGACCCGCGCCCTCGACCGCCTCCTCGGCCAGCACCCGCCCCAGCCCGCGGCCGCGGTGCTCGGGGAGGACGTAGACGTCGGCGAGGTAGGCGACCGTCTGCCCGTCGGAGACCACGCGGGCGAAGCCGGCCTGGCGGCCGTCGCGGTAGAGACCCACGACGCGGTGGGATCCGCGGATGGAGGCGACGATCGCCTCCTCGGGGCGTCCGGACGCCCAGTAGGTCGTGCGCAGGAACGCCACGACGGCGTCGAGGTCCACGCGCCCGGGGTCGTCGTCCAGCTCGAACCCGTCACCGAGCGGCCGGCGCATCAGCGCCGGCTCACGCGCCGAGCTCGGACCCGTACGCCCGCCGGTAGATGTCGCGCGCGTGGCCGACGGAGCGGACGAAGGCCCGCGTCTCCGGGAACGGGATGTCGTCGGGAAGGCGGAGCTTGCGGCCGCGCGCGTGCGCCCGCGCGATCCAGGAGATCACGTTCGTTTCGCCGCCGTTGTAGGCGGCCAGCGCCAGCGGCTCGCTGCCGTACTTGCTGAGCAGGTAGCGCAGGTACCAGGTGCCGTACTCGATGTTGACCCGCGGGTCGCCGAGGCGGGCGGGCATCGGCCGGGGGGCGTTCGCCTGCTCGTGGATGAAGCGGGCGGTGGCGGGCAGCACCTGCATGAGCCCCACCGCGCCGCGGCGCGAACGTGACGACGGGGAGAACTTGCTCTCGCGGTAGATCACGCCCGCGACGAGCGCCGGGTCGAGCCCGTTCTCGCGCGCCTCCGCGCGGATCGTGTCCTGGTAGCGGAGCGGGTACCACAGGCGCGCGTACCAGGCGGGCATGGTCATCTGCAGGACCGCCCACACGGCGACGAGCGCGACGATGGCGATGCCGGCCGATGCGAGCAGCCGGCGCCGTCGCCTGCGGCGCGGGCGGGCGCCGGCCGTCACTGGGCGTACTCCGCGTATCGTGCTGCCACCCATGCCTCGAGGTCCGAGGGGGTCCCGTCGTTGACAACGTATCGGTCGGCCCGGGCGACCTTCTCCTCTTCCGGCACCTGGCGGGCGCTTCGCGCGGAGAAGTCCTGGCCGCGCTCCGCGACCCGGTCGCGGCGCACGTCCTCAGGCGCGGTCACCACGAGCACGGCGTCGAAGCTGTGCTCGAGGCCGGCCTCGTAGAGCAGCGGCACCTCGCAGACCAGGAGCGGCGGGGGCGGCACGCGGGCGCGCTGCTCCGCGACCCACCGGTCGCGCGCCGCGGCGACGCGCGGGTGGACCAGGCGCTCGAGGTCACGCGTGGCCTCCGCGTCCGCGAACGCGAGCCGGCCCAGCCCCGCGCGGTCGATCGTGCCGTCGCCCCGGACGGCCCCGTCGCCGAACCGCGCCCGCACCGATTCGACCAGCCCCGGGTCCCGATAGGCCTCGTGGACGAGGTCGTCGGCCGAGATGACCGCGGCGCCCAGCCGCGCGAACGCGACAAGCGCCAGCGACTTGCCCGCGCCGATCCCCCCGGTCAGCCCGAGAATGCGCGGGGAGGCGTCCGCCTCAGGCGCCGTCCTCGCCGGCCTCGCCCGACCGTGCGCCTGGCTCCGGCGCGGATTCGCCCTCGCCGGGCTCCGACGCGGAGTCGCCCTCGACGGCCGCGACCTCTGCCTCTGCCTCGGACTCCTCCGCCGCCTCCGCCAGCGCGGCGTCGATGACGGCGTCGCCCGCGGCGGCGTCGGCCGCCTCGGCCTCCTCGACCGCCTCCTCCGCCACCTCGTCGGAAACCACGGCGTCGCGCACTGCCGCTTGGGCGGCAGCCTCCGCCGCCAGCGCCTGCTCGACGGCGGCCTCGGCGATCGTCTCGGCGACCACCGCCTCGTTCACGGCCTCCTGGGCGGCGGCCTCGGCAACCACGGCCTCCTCGGCCGCGCCCTGCTCGGCGGTCTCCTCGGCCGCCGCCTGGGCCGCCAGCGCCTGCTCGACGGCGGTCTCGGCCCTGGTCTCGGCGACGACGGCCTCGTCGACGGCCTCCTGCGCGACGACCTCGGCCACCTCCGCCTCGACAACCGCGTCGTCCGCAGCCTCCTCGGCGACGACCGCCTCCGCGACCGCCTCGTCGGCCACGGCGTCGGTCTCAGCCGACAGCTCGAGCGCGTCCTCGGCGATCGTCTCTGCCAGCGCGGCCGCCTCCTCGGGGCTTGCCTCCGCGAGGGCCGCCTCGTCCCCGGCCTCGTCACCGGCCTCGTCACCGAGCCCGGCGTTGAGGAACGGCTGCTCGCCGGCCCGCTTCAGGCTCAGCGAGAGCCGGCGGCGCTCGCCGTCGATCTCGATGATCCGGACGGCCACCTCGTCGCCCTGGCTGACCACCTCGCGCGGGTTCTCGACGTGGTGGTCGGCGAGCTCGGAGATGTGGACGAGCCCCTCGACGCCGGCGTGGATCTCCACGAAGGCGCCGAACGTGACGACCTTGGTGACCTTGCCCGCCACCACGTCGCCCACCTGGTAGGCCTCGACCACGCTCTGCCAGGGGTCGGCCTGGGTCTGCTTGAGGCCGAGCGAGATGCGCTGGCGCTCCCGGTCGATGTCGAGCACCTTCACGACCACGCGGTCGCCGATCTGGAGCACCTCGGACGGGTGGTTGACGTGGCTCCAGGAGAGCTCCGAGATGTGGATCAGGCCGTCGATGCCGTCGAGGTCCACGAACGCGCCGAAGTCGACGATGTTCGAGATGACGCCCTCGACGATCGCGCCCGGCTCGAGCTCGTCGAGGATCTTCTGCCGCACCTCGCGCCGCTCGTCCTCGATCACCGCGCGGCGGGAGAGGACGACGTTGTTGCGGCTGCGGTTGAGCTCGATGACCTTGCACTCGAGCTCGCGGCCCAGGAACTCGTCCAGGTCCTGCACCCGGCGGATGTCGACCAGCGACGCGGGCAGGAAGCCGCGCACGCCAAGGTCGAGGATGAGGCCGCCCTTGACGACCTCGATCACCTTGCCGGTCACCATCTCGCCGTTGGCCGCTGCCTCCTCGATGCGCTTCCAGGCCTTCTCGAACCGGGCGCGCTTCTTGGAGAGGATCAGCCGGCCGTCCTGGTCCTCCTTCTGCAGCACCAGCGCGTCGACGACCTCGCCGAGGGAGACCTCCTCCTCGGTGTTGACGCTCTTGCGGATCGACAGCTCACCGACGGGGATGACGCCCTCGCTCTTGTAGCCGATGTCGACGAGGACCTCGTCCTTGTCGATGCGGACCACACGGCCGCTCACGACGTCGCCCTCGTCGAAGACGGGCATCGTGAGGTCGTAGTTGGGCACCATCTCCCCGTCCACCTCGACGTATTCGGGGCCGTCGAGTGAGCGGATCGGTGCGTCGATGTCTGACTGCATTCGCGGAAATCCTTTAGGGGACCAAGTTCGTCGGCAGACGCCAAGGCACCGGGTGCCTCGGCGGATCAGCAAGTATACGCCGCCCCCGGCCCGGTCCTACATCAGATTGCGGCAGCTGCGACAAGCTCCCTGAGCATCGGCTCGTCGAGCCGTCCGGCCCGCGCCGCCACCAGGCCGCGATCCGGGTCCACGACGAGCACCGCGGGCACGCTCGACACCGGCAGGCGGGCCGCGCCGGGCCGCTCGGCGAGGCTCACGCGGGTCACCTCGCGGGGAGCCGCGATCGCCTCCAGGCTGCGGGCGACGGGCTCGCATCGCGCGCATCCCGGCGCGGTCAGGACGACCAGCCACGGCCCGGGGCCGTCGAGGCCGAGGTCACGCCGCGGGTCCGCCGCGGCGCCCGAGCGCAGCATCAGGATCCGGTAGATCCGGCAGCCCACGCAAAATCCGGTAATTGCGGAAAAGAGCGCGACCGCCGCGACCAGCACGACGATCGCCCAGCCCGCCGCGTCGACCCCGGCGAGGAGCAGGGCGAACCCGATGCAGAGCAGCGCCAGCGCCATCCACTGCGCGAAGCGCACCGGCGCCGCCGGCTCGAGCTCCTGCGCGGGCCGGGCGATCTGCCGGAAGATCCATCCGACGGGCGACCAGCCCGGGGCGAACAGGGCGATCGCGATGAAGCCCGCCGCCACCGCGACCGCCCATCTGTCCCCGAACGCGGCCGCCTCCAGGCAGAGCACCCCGGTGACGCCCTGCGAGAAGCGCGGCAGGTGCGGATGGACGGCGGCCGGGCTGCGACCGGGCGCGGGGCGGGCGATCACGCACTGATCATGCCCCGCCGGCGGCGCCTGCGCCCGTATCAGCGACGGCCGAGCGCCCTCAGGTTGGAACGGTGGCGATGGCCGCGGCGCCGGGCGCCGCTCGGGCGAATCGTCGCCGCAACCGAGAGGGGAATGACATGTGTGACCTTCGCGCGATCGCGATGCGCTACGCCGACGAGGTCTGGAACGGACGCCGGATGGAGGTCGTCGACGAGCTGTTCACGGAGGGCCACCGCTACCACGACCCGGCGTTGCCGGACCTGCCGACCGGCCCCGAGGGGGTCCGCCGGCGTGTCGAGACCTATCTCGGCGCGGTCCCCGACGCCATCGTGACCATCGAGGACACGATCATCGACGGCGACCGGATCGCCGCGCGCTGGTCCTGGGGCGGGACCAACACGGGCGAGATCCTCGGCATGCCGCCCACCGGCCGCTCGGCGTCGATCACCGGCTGCCATCTCTTCCGCTTCGAGGGCGACCGGATCGCCGAGACGTGGGCCTTCGCCGACACCCTGGGCCTCCTGACCCAGCTCGGCCTGGCTCAGATCGGCCCGGTGCCGGCCACCGTCGCGTCGTAGGCGGCGCGGCGCTCGGGGTCCGACAGCACGTGGTGGGCGCGGTTGAGCGCGACCAGCCGCTGGTAGGCGTCGTCCGCGCCCCCCACCATCGCCATCTCACGCAGGACCGTGAAGGCCGCGTCGATGACCTCGGCGCAGGCGGCGCGGTCGACCTGCAGCACGGCGTAGTGGTCCTCCCCGGCCGCGGGCTCGGCGGCTACGCCTTCGCCTCGAGCCACGTCTCGCCGATGCCGACGTCGACCTCGAGCGGCGGGTCGAGCGGGTAGGCGCCGCACATCGCGCCCCTGACGAGCTCGATCGCGCGCGGCACCTCACGCTCTGGCGCCTCGACCAGCAGCTCGTCGTGGATCTGCAGCACCAGGCGCGCGGCGATCCCCTCCTCGGCGAGCGCCCGGTGCGCGGCCACCATCGCGACCTTGATGATGTCCGCGGCCGAGCCCTGGATCACCGTGTTGACGGCGAGCCGCTCGCCGAGGTTGCGCTGCTGGACCGTGCGCCCGACGAGCTCAGGGATCGGCCGGCGGCGGCCGAGCAGCGTGGTCACGTAGCCCTCCTGCGCGGCCCCGGCGATCGTCGAGTCGATGAAGCTCCGCACGCGCGGGTAGCGGGCGAGGTACGCGGCGATGTAGGCGCCGGCCTCGTCGCGCTCGATGCCCAGCTGGTCGGCAAGCCCGAACGGGCTGATCCCGTAGACGATGCCGAAGTTGACGGCCTTGGCGCGGTCGCGGGTCGTGCGGTCGACGTCCGGCGGGCTCATGCCGAAGACCTCGGCGGCCGTCGCGCGGTGGATGTCCTCCCCGAGACGGAACGCCTCCTTGAGGCTCGGCTCGTCGGAGCAGTAGGCAAGGATGCGCAGCTCGACCTGGCTGTAGTCGAAGCTCACGAGGCGCGCGCCCTCGTCGGCGATGAAGGCGCCGCGGATCTCGCGGCCGACCTCGGTCCGGATCGGGATGTTCTGGAGGTTCGGGTTGGTGGACGAGAGCCGGCCGGTCTCCGCCACGGTCTGGTTGAACGTCGTGTGGAGGCGCCCGTTCGCGTCCACCTGCTCCGGCAGCGCCGCGAGGTACGTGCCGTCGAGCTTGGTGAGCTCGCGGTACTCGCCGATCAGCCGCACGATCGGGTGGCGGTCCTCGAGCAGCCGCAGCACGCGCCGGTCGGTCGACCAGCCGGTCTTCGCGCGGCGGAAGGTCGGCAGCCCGAGCCGCTCGAAGAGCACCTGGCCCAGCTGCTTGGGCGAGTCGATCACGAACTCGCCGCCGGCCAGCTCCCAGATCTGGTCGCGCAGCTCGTCGGCCCGGTCGCGCACGCGCGCCGCGATCTCGCCGAGGCGGTGCGTGTCGAGCTTCACTCCGGCCCGCTCCATGTCCGCAAGCACCCGGGTGAGCGGAAGCTCGACCTCCCGGAACAGGTGGTCGAGCCCCTCGGCCCGGATCCGCTCGGCCTGCCGCGGCGCGAGCGCGGCGACCAGCGCCGCTCCCCGCACGGCCGGGTCCTCCGCGTCGGCGCCGAGGCCCGCCTCCTCCGCCAGCTCGTCGAGGTCGTAGCTCCGCCGCCGGGGCTCCAGCAGGTAGGCGCCGATCTCCGTGTCGTGGGCGGGCGCGTCGAAGCGCGTGACGACCGCCTCGGGCAGGGCCTTGAAGTCGTGCGCGGCGACCGGACGGCCGTCGAGCGCCGCCGCAAGCGCTGCGTCCGCCCCCTCCCCCGCCGGGCCGGCGAGCACCTCGCCGGGCCCCGTCGCCACGGCCCAGGCGTCCTCCGCCACGGCGACGGCCAGCCCGCCCTCCGAGCCGGCGAGCCGCAGGGCGAGGCCCTCCGGCGCGATCGGCTCGACCTGCACGTGGATGAGCTCGGCCGGCGGCGCCGGCGCGGCCGGGCCCTCCGCAAGCTCGTCCAGGCGGCGCGCGAGCGACTGGAACTCGAGATCCCGGAACAGGTCCTCGAGGGCCGCCCGTCGCTCGGGGCCGAGGTCGAGGGCCGGGACCTCCTCGAGGGCGAGCTCGACCGGGGCGGCCGTGTCGATGACGGCAAGCTCGCGCATCTTGCGCGGTGTGTCGCCGGCCGCGGCCAGCGCCTCGCGCCGCTTCGGCGTCTGCTCCGAGGCGTGGGCCAGGACGCCCTCGAGGTCGCCGTAGCGCTGGATGAGCTGGGAGGCGCCCTTCTCGCCGATGCCGGGCACCCCCGGCAGGTTGTCCGAGTTGTCGCCGACGAGCGCGCGGAAGTCCGGCATGCGCTCGGGCTCGATGCCGTAGCGCTCGAGCACCTGCTCCGGGGCGTAGCGCGTGGTGTCCGTGACCCCGCGGCCGGTCGCCAGCACGCTGACGCGGTCGTTCACCAGCTGGAAGGTGTCACGGTCGCCGGTGAGGATCGTCACGCGCTCGCCGGCCTCGGCCGCGCGCCGGGCGAGCGTGCCGATCACGTCGTCGGCCTCGAACCCCGGGAGCTCCACGTTCGTGAACCCGAAGGCCTCCATCATCGGCCGGAATCGCGGGGACTGCTCGCGCAGGAGGTCCGGCGTCGTGCTGCGGCCGGCCTTGTACTCGGGATAGGCCTCGTGGCGGAAGGTCGGCCCGGGAGCGTCCCACGCGACGATCACGCGGGCGGGCCGCTCCTCGATGAGGACCTTCATCATCATGGCCGCCAGCCCGTAGAGCGCGTTCGTCGGGAACCCGGCCGACGTCGAGATCGTGTCGGGCAGCGCGAAGAAGGCGCGGTAGGCGAGGCTGTTGCCGTCGACGAGCATGAGCTCGCCCTCGCGCGCAGTGACTTCGCCGTCCTGGGGACGCTCGTCCGTGGAGGTGGACACGCACGGCGAGGATACCCCCCGGCGGCTATGCTCCGACCCCCTCGAACCCGCCGACCAGGAGGCGCGCCGTGCCCCCGAAGACCACCCCGAGCGCCCAGTACAGCGTGACCCTGCGCGTCGAGATGGAGTCGGGGAGCCCGGGGCTCTTGGGCCAGCTCGCGACGGCGATCAACGGCGTCGGCGGGGACATCGGGGCGGTGGACATCATCTCCGCCGGGCACGACCGGATCGTCCGCGAGCTGGTGGTCAACGCGGCCGACCAGGAGCAGGCCGACCAGATCGTCGCGGCTGCGCAGGGCCTCGACGGCATCCGGGTGCTCTCCTCGTACGACCGGACCTTCCGCCTGCACCACGGCGGCAAGATCGAGATGGCCACCCGCATCCCGCTGAAGAGCCGGGACGACCTCCAGATCGCCTACATGCCGGGCGTCGCCCGGGTGTGCCGGGCCATCGCCGAGGACCCGAGCCGGGTCTTCGAGTACACGCTGAAGCGCAACATGGTCGCCGTCATCACGAATGGCACGGCGGTGCTGTGCCTCGGCGACATCGGCGCGGCAGCGGGCATGCCGGTCATGGAGGGCAAGGCCATGCTCTTCAAGGAGTTCGGCCAGGTCGACAGCTACCCGATCTGCGTGGACAGCAAGGACGCGCAGGAGCTGATCGACATCTGCACGGCCATCGCCCCCGCGTTCGGCGGCATCAACCTCGAGGACATCGCCGCCCCGGTCTGCTTCGAGGTCGAGGACCGCCTCAAGGAGACGCTCGACATCCCGGTCTTCCATGACGACCAGCACGGAACGGCGATCGTCGTGCTGGCGGCGCTCCTGAACGCGCTCAAGATCACCGGCCACGCGCTCGAGGACCTCAAGGTCGTGGTGAGCGGCGTCGGCGCCTCGGGCGTCGCCTGCTCGAAGATCCTCATGAACGCCGGCGTCAGCAACATCATCGGCTGCGACACCCGCGGGGCGATCTACAAGGGGCGCACCGAGAACATGAACTTCATGAAGGACTGGTACGCGGAGAACACCAACCCCGAGCGCATCCAGGGCACCCTCGACGACGTGATCGAGGGGGCCACGCTGTTCCTCGGGCTCTCCGGGCCGGACACCTTCAAGGTGGAGCAGCTCAAGCGGATGGCCCCGGACCCGATCGTCTTCGCGATGGCCAACCCGACGCCCGAGATCATGCCGGAGGTCGCCGCCCCCTACGTCCGCATCATGGCCACCGGCCGGTCGGACTACCCGAACCAGATCAACAACGTCCTCGCCTTCCCGGGCGTCTTCCGGGGCGCGCTCGACTGCCGGGCGCTGCAGATCAGCGAGGGGATGAAGGTCGCGGCGGCCGAGGCCATCGCCGGCTGCATCTC
>DATFWK010000060.1:0-10639 GCA_035259345.1 Miltoncostaeaceae bacterium
TGAGGCCGGCTAGGTGCGCGCCGGCGGGGCCTCGGCCTCGGCGCGCGCGCGGTCGGCGAGATCGCCGAGCTGCCCCTCGAGCGCGCCGAGCTGCGCCTGGAGCGCTGCCAGCTCCTCGTGCACGGGCCTAGGGCCAGCGCCGTCCGCGCTCGGCGGCGCCTCCTCGGCGGCGGGGCGGTCGAGCCCGAAGACCGACGCAAGCGAGCCGGCGAGCACGCCGATGACCGCGATGCCGGTGAACATCAGCATCACGCCCACGACCCGCCCGGCGGTCGTCTGGGGCACGATGTCCCCGTAGCCGACCGTCGTGATCGTGACGACGCCCCACCAGAAGGAGTCGCCGATGGTCGCGAACTGCGGGTTCACGGCGTGCTCGGCCTCGTAGGCGGCGAGCGAGCCGACCACGATGGTCAAAGCCGCGATCGCGGCGACCTTGCCGAGGCGGACGAAGAACCGCCGGATGCCGCGCGTCGTCATCAACACGCGGGCGACCCGCCCGAGCCGGGCGAGCATCAGGAGGCCGATGGCGCTGCTTCCTCCCGGCAGCAGGTAATAGGGGAAGGTGAAGATGACGATGGCGAGGTCGATCCGGCCGTCGCGCCGTCGCAGGTAGTCCCGGACGATGTGCCGCTGGACCACGAGGTCGACCACGAAGACGATCCACGAGCCGACCCCGACCACGATCGCCACCACGCGGCTGTCCGGCGACGTCACGAAGAGCGGGATGAAGGCGGCGAGGAGGATCGGCAGGTTCCACTTCCCCTGCCAGCGCGCGCGGGCGGCCTCCTGCTCCGGGGTCAGCGGCGGGCGCCCGGCCGAGGACCAGGCACCGGACAGACGGCGGCGGACGCGGTCGAGCATCTCGTCCGGGTTCGCCCCGGATGGCAGGCATCCCTGCCGGTGCCGGCCTCAGGTGTGACCGTCGAAGTCGCCCTGCAGCCACCCGGCGTGGCGCTCGGCCGACCGGTGTACCACGGCCCGCGCGTCGGCCGTCACGGCGTGGTCGAAGTTCCCGTAGAGGCGGTCATACCCGAGCGCGTCCAGCGCCTCGACGAGCCGCCGCACCACGGCCGCCGACAACGGGATGTTGTTCGGGTAGCTCCGCATGAACGCGACGGACGCCTGGTCCGGGTTGACGTAGACCGTGTCGCTCGTGAGGACGACCGCGGCGCCGTCGGGCGCAGTGAAGCGGACGACCGAGCTGCCGGGGAAGTGGCCGCCAAGCTGGACCAGCGCCACGCCGGGCACCGGCTCGAGCCGTCCCGACCAGGGGCGGATCGCCGGGTCCGGGCGGGCGACCCACGCCAGGTCCGCCTCTGAGACGTGCACCGGCACGCCGCCGAGCCTGCGGCTCCACTCGACCTGGACGCCGAACATGTGCGGGTGGCTGGCCGCGATCCCGGCCACGGGGCCGAGGGAGCGCACCAGCGCGACGCCGTCGTCGTCGAGGTACCCGATCGGATCCCAGAGCAGGTTGCCGGCATCGGTCCGAAGCAGCTTCGACTGCTGGCCGATGCCGACGCCGGGGGAGGTGGTGATGCCGAAGAGGCAGGGCTCGAGCTCCGCGATCTCGACCGTCGTGCCCGCCGCCGCCAGCTCGTCGAGCGTCGCCCACGCCTGCCCGCTCGCCGGCGTCCACTGCCGCTCGTCCTCGCAGATCGCGCAGGCGTCGGCGCGCTCGGCGTGCTCCACCGCGCACGTCCGGCAGATCGTCACGGCCATCCGGCGATCGTACGGAACCCCCGCGGCCCTCCGTCCGGCGGCCACTGAGGCGAGGGCGCGGGCACCGACCCGACCTCGTCACCGCCTGGACCCCACACCGTTGCGGGAGCCGCCCTAGGCTCGGTTGCCTCGGCGGCACCCTGACCCTCTGCGCCCCCCCGCGGCGCCGGAGGGGGCGCGGAGCCGCCGAGGCTTTTCATCGGCCTTGGGGTGCCCGGTGATAGAACACCGCGGCCCGCCCCCCGGCCGGCCGAGCCTCGGCGGCCCGACCTTCGCCTTTCGCCAGCCATGAGCACGTTCGACTGGAGCATCGGCCACTACGAGGACATCGCGGCCCAGCTCGCGCCGGTCGCACGGGTCGTCGTCGAGCGCGCGGCACCGGTGGCCGGTGAGCACGTCGTGGACATCGGCACGGGCACCGGCAACGCCGCGCTCCTCGCGGCCGAGCGCGGCGCGAGAGTGACCGGGGTCGACCCGGCGTCACGGTTGCTCGAGGTGGCCCGTGCGGCTGCTGCGGACCGCGGGCTCGAGGCGACGTTCCTGCCCGGCGAGGCGGCCTCGCTGCCGCTCGCCGACGGGGAGGCCGACGTCGTGCTCTCGGTGTTCGGGGTGATCTTCGCGCCGGATCCACAGGCGGCGGCCGCCGAGATGGCCCGTGTGAGCGCGCCGCGGGGCCGCATCGTGTTCAACGCCTGGATCCCGGGGGGCACGGCTTCGGAGGCCGTGCGCGCCGCCCGCGAGGCGGTCCGCGACGCGCTCGGCGCGCCCGCGCCGCCGGCGCCGTTCCGGTGGCACGAGGAGGATGTGGTCGCCGGGCTGTTCGGCCCGCACGGCTTCGAGGTCGCTCTCGACGAGCACAGCGTCGCCTTCACCGCCGACTCGCCGCAGGCGTACCTGGAACGGCAGGCCGGGCACCCGGCTGCGATGGCCGCCCGCGCCGTCCTCGAGCCGCGCGGCGGGGACGCGGCGCTCGCAGCGCGCATGCTCGCGATCTACGAGGCCGGCAACGAGGACCCGGACGCCTTCCGGGCCACCTCGCGCTATGTCGTCGTCACGGCGACGCGCCGGGCCGCCTGACGCCGCGCTCGATCAGCCGCCGTCGTCCAGGAACGCGTGCACGTCGGCGGCGAACTCGCCGTGGTGCTGGAAGAGGAAGCCGTGCGCCGAGTCCGGGTAGATCTTGATCCGGGCGTTCGGGAGGAGCCCGGCCAGCAGGTGCGAGTACCGCGGGAGGATCATCGGGTCGCTGTCGCCGTTCGCGACGAAGACCGGGAGCTTGATCGCGGCGAGTCGCTGCAGCAGCGAATGATTCGGGATGCCCCAGGCACACACGGCGTCGTACTGCGCCTGGCGCGTCTGCCACGTCGTCGGATCGTCCCGGTTGGCCGTCCGTCCGAAGATGCGCCCGGCAGCCTGCTGGCCCGCGGCAAGGCTCGTGGGCGTCGGCGCGAAGAAGACGGAGAGGTATCCCTCCGGGCTCGTCTGCGGCGCGCCGACCGCGCCGATGACCTCGGGCGCCCAGCCGTGCATCCCCTCGGCGCCCCGGGGCGCCGCCGAGGCGAGCACGACACGCCGCAGGACGTCGGGGCAGATCAGCGCGACCTCCTGGGCGACGAAGCTGCCGATCGAGAAGCCGAGCAGGTCCACCCGCCGGAGCCCCATCGCGTCGAGGAACGCGATGGCGCCGTCGGCCATCGCCTCGACGGTGCTCGGGGTCCTCCCGGTCGTGCCGGCGACCCCCACGTTGTTGAACAGGATCACCCGCCGCTGCGCTGCCAGCGCGTCGACGAGGGCGGGATCCCAGTTGTCGAGGTTGCCCCGGAAGTGCTGCAGGAGGACGAGCGGCACGTCGCCGTCGCCGAGGTCCCGGTACGTGTACTCGGTCCCGTCGCCGGCGGCCACCCGCGCGGTCGGAACGTCGGCGTAGGGAACCGGGGAGTCGGTCTTCTTCCTGCGTGCCGGGGCCATCGGGCGCTCCCTTCGGTGACTCTGGGCCTCGGCGGACATTCTCACCCGGCCCGGCCCGGCGCGCAGCCAGGCGAGGAGAGCGTTACCGGTACCGCTCCGCCAGGCTCTGGACACCGGCCTCCAGGAATCCCTGGATCATGCCGACGGTCTCGTCCTGGTCCCCGGTGGTCTCGAAATCGCTCGTCCACGAGACGGTGCTGGTGCCGTCGTCCTTGGGCTGGACCTGGAGCTCGGCGATGTAGTCGCGCACCTGCAGCGCTCTCGACACGATCGTGTACCGGTAGAACCGCTGGACGGGATCGACCTCGTAGAGGCACTCGACCTGCTCGGAGCCGTCCTTGCCGATCGCTCGCCGGATCGCGCCCGGCTCCTCCCCGTCGCCCTCCACCTGGTCGAGCATCGGGTGCCACTCCCCGATGCCCTGGAACGATCCGATCGCACGCCAGAGCGTGTCGGCGTCGACCGCAACCTGAGCCACCGCTTCCGCATGCGCCACGGGCTCGTCCTTTCCTGTCGCCGCCCGGCCGAAACACCGCGGGAACGCGGGATCGAGGGCCCGAGGTCGAGTCCAGCAGGAGCCGTCTGAACCTCTTCCAAGGCAGGGAATGGATCGGCCCTGGGTGGCGTCGGTCATGGATAGGGAGCACTGCGATCCGAAGGAGGTTCACGTCGTGAGACGACTGCTCATCCTTGGTGCCATCAGCATCGCAACCGTGACCGGGGCCGGTGCCGCGGTCGCGGCCACGACCGGCGGCGGAAGCACGTCGAAGGCGACCGTCTCGGTCAAGTCGATCGCCGGCCACGGGAAGGTCCTGGTCGACGCGAAGGGCCACGTTCTCTACCGGAGCGACCAGGAGCTGGGCGGCAAGGTGCGCTGCACCGGTGCCTGCCTCTCCATCTGGCAGCCGGTGACCGTCAGCGGCAAGCCGAGCAACGCCGGCTCGATCGGCGGCAAGCTCGCGACGGTGAAGCGGCCCGACGGCCACGGCCGCCAGGTCACCTACAACGGCCGGCTGCTCTACAGCTTCAAGCTGGACAAGCCGGGCAAGGTGAGCGGCGACGGGGTCAAGGACGCCTTCAGCGGCCAGCACTTCACCTGGCGCGTCGCCCACCCGGCGAACGTCGCAAGCACGCCGGCTCCGACCACCCCCAACCCGGGGTACCCCACCCCGTAGAGCCGGCACGCGCCACGCCGGCCGATCCGGCCGGCGTGGCGCGACCAGCCCTTACCTCCCGTCAGCCACCACGCGTGGGACGCCTGAGCACGATCGTCGCGGTCCGAACGACCGCGCGCCCGGGAAGCAGCACGACGTCCCAAACCAGGTTGACGATCCCGCCGCCCGGCAGGTTGGCGGTCAGCGACTCGACGACCTCGTCGGACCCTTCGAGGAGGTCCTCTCCCGCGCCGACCACGTCCCCCGCCACCTCGACGGCCATCCCCGCGGCCACCTCGCTGGCGATCGGCGCGACCGCCGACACCGCCTCCTTCGTGAGCGGCGGGGCGAGCCGCTCGACCGTCTCATGGATGGCCGTCTGCGTCCTCGCCCTCGCCGCCCGGACGTCCTCCAGCTCTGCATCCGACCCGCCCGCGAACGCCCGCCACCACGGCACTCCGTGACCGTGCTCACCGCGGATCCAGATGAGGAGCGCGAGCACGCCCGCGACGACGAGCCATCCTCCGGCGAGGACGAGCGCGGCCGCCCACGAGGCCATCACCCCCGACAATGCGTAGACCGCCGCCGCGTTGGCGAGTACGAACGCCGTGAGAAGCAGGAACGCGACAGCGAGCGGTCCGGCCACGTCCAGGGCGCGGCGCATGAGCGAGCGCCGGTGGGCGGCCACCGCCAGGCGGGACTCGTAGCGCACCAGATCGGCGACCTCCCGCCGTAGGTCCGCGAGCCCCTCGCGCACCTGCGCCCTGGTCTCCTCCTCCTCCGCGGAAAGAGTCTCTGACCCGGCAAGCTCGTCCATGACCACCCCCCACGGATCGCGCCGTCCCGCCAGTCTAGTGCGGACCTCCTCCGCCTCCTCGTCGACCGGCCGGCCCGGGACCGATGCGGGGTGCGCCGCGCTACCGTCGGAAGAGCCGGCACGAGCTGTCGGCGCCGGCGTGCGCGACGCATCGCCCGCCGCAGGAGGAGTCATGCCGGAGGAGATCCTGATACCGCTCAGGGACGCGACCGACCGTCGGGTCGCGGCTTATGCGCGGGTCGACGAGGCCGCCGAGCTCGGGGGCTACCGGTGGTACCGGCTGACCGCCGACGGCGCGCCGATCACGTTCTCGCACCCGCGATCGGCGGGGCGCCCGGCGACCATGGCCGAGGTGATCCTGGGCACGGTCGGGCGGGACGACGTCACCGTCCGCCACCGAAACGGAGATCCGCTCGACAATCGGCTCGCGAACCTCGAGACCGCCCCGGTCGAGGAGGCGCCGTCCCTGGGTGACGAGGGCGGGCGTCGTTCGCGATACCGGGGCGTGATCTGGGATCCCGGCCATGGACGGTGGGTGGCCTACGGCCAGGCGGGCGGCAGGTACGTTCATCTCGGGGAGTTCGACGACGAGCTCGCCGCTGCCCGTGCCGCCGCCGCATGGTCCGACGAGAACCAGACCATCCACTTCGAGGATGACCATGCGGCGGGCGGCTACGGCCGCGCGCTCCGCCCACCGTCGGCGGCGTCGGAGGCAGGCCGGCGCCGGAAGCCGATCGGAGGAAAGGACTCCTGAGCGCAACGGCTGCGGTGATGTCTCGCCTCGATGCCCGAGCAGCGTCAGGTCAGGCGCACCTGCCCACTGGCGAGAACGTTCGGGAGGACCGGAGGCCGCCCGGCAGGCGTGATCGCAACGGTTCGCCAATCGGCCCGGCGGGGCATCGCGAGGGTCACGGTGCAGTCGCCATCGGCGTCCGGACGGAAGCTCCCGGCGACGACGCGGGCATTCGCTGCGATCACCCACAGGCTGTAGGTGCCCGGCGGGGCTCATGGGCGACGAGGCGTAGCGGCCGATTCGCACCGGACGGCGGCCTCCACCTTGCGATCGCCGGCCTCGCAGCCTGGCTGCTCGCGCGGCGACGACGCGCCCTCGGCCCTGTTGTGGAGCGCGGCACGTAGCTCGCGTCGCGGACAACGCCGGCCGGCGACGGCCTGCGAGCCTAGTCGTCGAAGTACGTGACGCTCCTCGTGGCGGGCTGCCCGGCGAGGATCGGCTTGCCGCGAAGGGCGCCATGGTTCTGCGTGCAGACGAAGTAGACCTGCGGCCCCTCCAGGATCGCCACGACGGGCTCCCCATGGCTGACGGGCTCTGGCTGGCCGACCTCGGCGGTGTAGGTCTCGCCGTCGTGCTCCCAGGTGATCCGGAAGATCGGCCGCACTTCGTTCGCGCCCAAGTGCTCCCGGATCGCGCCGAGGACCTCCGCGGCCTCGTAGTCCAGCGTCCCGGGAATGAAGAACTTGACCATGCGGGAGCCTCCTCGTGGTTTTCAGGGTCCCCTTACACCGCGACGAGTGCACGGCGCAAGCACGTCCGCACTGATCGGGGCCGCGAACGAATCGTCCACGCGTGGCGCGAAGAAGGATCGCGACGAACCGGCCCGTCCCCAGCCCGCAGCAGGAACGACAGCAGCTCGATGCCGGCCTGGCCTGAGGCAAAGATGCGCCGCATCCGGGTCAAGGCCATCGTGGGTGGCGTAGGCCTGGTCGTCATGATCGCCGGGGTGTTGAGCGCCGGGCCCTTCGCTATCGCCACCTCCGGGCTGGTCCTTATGCTCCTCGTGTTCATGCGGATCCTCGGCGAGGTCCGTGCGCAGGGCCCGGAGACGAAGGCGGCGAACCCGCCGACTACATGGACACAGCCCCAGAACGACGAAACCCCCCGCCGATGCGGGGCTTTCGTGGATGCCGAGTCGGTCTCCACGAAGCGAGAACTCGAGCCCTGGGTGATGGGGAGCGTCGCCTTTGCCGGGCGTTGCCGCCGAGGAAGTAATGAGCCTCAACGGTGCCGATGCCTATGACCGGTTCATGGGCCGCTTCTCGAGACCGCTGGCGGTGCCGTTCGCCGACTTCGCCGGACTCCCGCTCGACGGCCGGGTTCTCGACGTCGGATGCGGGCCCGGCGCGCTGACCGCGGAGCTCGCCCGGAGGATCGGGCCGGGACGGGTCACGGCGGTCGACCCGTCCGAGGAATTCGTCGCGGCCCTACGCGGCCGCCATCCCGGAGTCCAGGTCTTCCGCGCGCCGGCTGAGGATCTGCCGTTCGACGAAGGCTGCTTCGATGCGACGCTCGCCCAGCTCGTGGTCAACGTCATGGACGATCCGGTCGCAGGCCTCCGTGAGATGGCGAGGGTGACGCGGGACGGCGGCGTCGTCGCGGCATGCGTGTGGGACTTCACCGACGGCGGCCCGATCGGTCCGTTCTGGGATGCTGCCCAAGCGCTCGATCCGGAGGTCGAGACCGGGTCTGTCCGCCCCGGCAGCAGGGCCGGCCACCTGGCCGACCTGTTCCGCGCGGCTGGAATCGGCGACATCGTCGACAGCGCCGTCGCGGTGGACGTCGAGCACGCCACGTTCGAAGGCTGGTGGGAGCCGTTCACGCTCGGCGTCGCCCCGTCGGGTGCGCACGTCGCCAGCCTCGAGCCCGATCGGCGTACGGCATTGCGCGAGCTCTGCAGGGAGAGGCTGCCGGAGCCACCGTTCGTAGTCTCGGCGAGCGCCTGGGTGGCGCGCGGCACGGCTTGACGCCTACTAGGCGCTGGAGCCGGGTTCGGCGTCTCTGAGGTACTGATGCACGAAGGCGATGGCCATGCTGCCCTCTCCGACGGCGGCCGCGACCCGCTTCACGGGGCCGAACCGGACGTCGCCGCAGGCGAAGATGCCTGGGACGCTCGTCTCGAGGAGGTACGGGTCGCGCTCAAGCCGCCACCGCCCCACGGCACGGACGTCGGAGCCGGTGAGCACGTAGCCCCTTCGGTCGAGCGCGATCTCGGGCGGGAGCCACGCGGTCTCGGCGTCGGCGCCGATGAAGATGAACAGTCCGCCCGACTCGAGCCGGGTCGTCTCCCCGGTCGCCGCCTCGCGGACGTCGATCGCCTCGAGCGAGGTCTCGCCATGCGCGGCCGTCACTTCGGTCCGGCACAGCACGCGGATATTCGCGCGCGCGGCGACCTGCTCGGCGAGATAGCGCGACATGCTCATCTCCAGTGCTTCCGCGCGGCAGAGGACGGTCACGCTCCGCGCATGGGCCGAGAAGAACATGGCCGCCTGACCGGCCGAGTTTCCGGCACCGATGATCTGGATGTCCAGGCCGTGGGCGTTCGGCGCCTCGCTGCGTGCGGCGCCGTAGAAGACCCCTTTGCCCAACAGGCGGCCGAAACCCTCGATCTCGAGATGCCGCCACGAGACTCCGCAGGCGAGAATGATCGTCCGCGTTCGCAGGACGTCGCCGCCATCGAGGTGCGTCTGATGCGTCGCCGCGTCGATCCGTGTGATCGACCGCGTGACGATGATCTCGGCTCCAAGCCTTCGCGCCTGGTGGAGCGCCCGGCTCGACAGCTCGTCGCCTGACACGCCCGAGGGGAAGCCGAGGTAGTTCTCGATCCGGGAGGATGTGCCCGCCTGCCCGCCCGGCGCCTGGCGCTCGACCACGATCGTCCGAAGCCCCTCGGACGCGCCGTATACCGCGGCTGCAAGCCCGGCGGGCCCGGCGCCGACGATCACCGTGTCGTACTCGGCGGCGGCCGGCTCCGTCGCGATGTCGAGAAGCTCGGCCACCCGACGTAGCTGCGGTCGCACGACGGTCTTGCCGTTGACGATGCGAACTACCGGGTAGTCACCCTCGGCCGGCAGCGCACCCGCCCACTGCTCCGCGTCGGCGGGCACGTCAGGCTGGAGCCATGTGAACCGGATGTGGTTGCGGTCGAGGAAGCGCCTCAGCTCCGCACAAGCGGCGTCCCACCGATGGCCGAGGACGATCGCCTTGGACGGCGCGGGTGCTGACACGAGGGCCTGCCAGCCTCTGGACCCGCCGATCCGATGGGCGGCCAGGGCCCCCACCCGCTTCCCGACCTCCGGCGCTGCGGCGGCGGCGGCGTAGTAGTCGTGCGGCTCGATCCGCAGCACGCGCGACGCCTCGGCAGCCCGCAATCCGGCGGGGTGGCGCATTCCGAGCGCGATCGACATCTCCCCGAAGACCTCGCCGGGGCGCCGCTCGCCGATCACGCGCTCCGCGCCGTCGATGATGCTCACCACGTCCATCCGACCCTCGAGCACGCCGAACAATGCCCGCTCGTCTCCTTCGTGCACTGCGTACTCGCCCGGGTTGAGCGGTATGTCGGCCGCCGCACGACAGAGCCGCTCACAGCCGGCCGGATCGAGCGTCGCGAACACCTCGAAGCGCCCGATCTCCTCGGAGGTCACCATGCACGCCACTCCCGCCCCGAGGCCGAACAAACCGCACTCGTGGCGCTCGCCGCGCCCAGCATCATCGGAACGAGCTGGACACCCTCCGGCATCGCCCCCTTTGCCACTTGGACCAGACTACGCCGACGCGCACGCCGCCGGCTCGCCTGCCCCCCGCTCCGCGCGAGCGCCCCGCCCGTTGGCCGCGAATCGAACTGACGCGGGGTCGAGCGGCGCAGCCTGGTCGGAGAGCTGGCGGGCGCGTCAACGCGACTCCAGCACCCGCTGAGGTCAGGGTCTGGCGCGTGAAGCGCCAGGCCAGGCGGCTGGCCGACGTACGGTGGGCGGGCGCCACCGGGGGTGAGGGGTCCGCCCCCGCGGGAACCCACCGGCCTCGCGCTGGATGCGACGGTCGGGCCCTCCTTGATGCGGAGCCGGCCGACGGCGACGATTCCCCCGGTCGTGGACGGCAAACGTGCCCAAGCGCCCCAAGGGGAGGAGCTTCGTATGCAACGTCATCGCGCTGTCATCGTCGTCGCCGCCGTCGCCGTGGCGGTGG
>DATFWK010000061.1:0-10034 GCA_035259345.1 Miltoncostaeaceae bacterium
CCCCGTGAGCCCGCCGCTCGAGCCCGGCGAGCACCTCGATCTGCTGAAGGAGGCGATCGCCGCCGAGGCCGGCGCCCACCGGGCGCTCAGGGCCGGCGACGCCGACACGGCCGGATACGGCTTCCGGGCCGCGGAGCGCCGCTATCGCGCCAGCTGGGAGATCGCCCCGCCCGGGAGCTACGGGCGGCTCGTCGGCATGCTGAAGGCGGCCGTCCTCGCCGGGGACGCCACCGGCGCGGCCGCCTTCGCCCGCGCGGCGCTCGGCGACGAGGCCGGATCCCCGACCGCCTCCTATGCGCTCGCGATCGCCCTCATGGTGGACGGCGAGGACGACGCCGCGGCGGCCGCGGCGGCGGGCATGCGGGACGGCGACGAGCCATTCGGGCGGGCGGCGGCGGCGATCCAGGCCCTGGCGGCCAGGGACCACCCGGCCTACACGGAGGCGCTCAGGGCGATCGTCGAGGACTTCGAGGGGCGGACCGACCACCTCACCGGCGTGCCCATCGCCGACACGGCCCTGATGCTCGAGGCCTTCGCGGAGCCGCGCGGCATGGCGGTCCAACCGGTCTCGCCGCTGATGCCGCGGCTCCCCGCCCAAGCGTGATCCCGCCGCACATCCTCAAGGCGATCTGCCGCAACGGCACGCCGGAGCAGCGGGACTGGGCGCTGGCAACCCTCAGCCTCGACGCGACCCTGAGACTGGCCCGCGCCGAGGCCACCGCAAGCCGCGCGCCGGCCCGCCGGTCGGATCCGCTCGCCGCCAGGCGCCCAGGCGCCCTCGAGCGGACGATCCTGGACGCCGGCGGTCGCTCATCGGTCGACGGAGCCCGCGTGGTGCGCGAGGAGGGCGACCCCCCGAGCAGCGAGGACGTCGCGGTGAACGAGGCGTACGACGGCCTCGGGGCGACCCACACATTCTGGTGGGAGGCCTACACGCGCGACTCGATCGACGACCGCGGCATGCCGCTCACCGGCGTCGTCCACTTCGGCTCCCGCTACGACAACGCGTTCTGGGACGGGCGCCGGATGGTCTTCGGCGACGGCGACGGCGACCTGTTCAACCGCTTCACGATCGCGGTGGACATCATCGGCCACGAGCTGGCCCACGGCGTCACCGAGGACGAGGCCGCCCTGCGCTACACCGGGCAGTCGGGCGCGCTCAACGAGTCCGTCTCCGACGTGTTCGGCTCCCTCGTGAAGCAGCACGCGCTCGGCCAGACCGCCGACCAAGCCGACTGGCTGATCGGGGCCGGCCTCCTCACCTCGAGGGTGAAGGGCCGGGCGCTGCGCTCGATGATCGAGCCGGGCACCGCCTACGACGACCCGGTGCTCGGGAAGGACCCGCAGCCGGCAACCATGGACGGCTACGTGACGACCGCCGCGGACAACGGCGGCGTCCACGTCAACTCGGGCATCCCCAACCGGGCGTTCGCCCTCGCTGCCACCGAGCTCGGCGGCTTAGCGTGGGAACGGGCGGGCCGCGCCTGGTACGACGCCCTGCGCAGCCCCGACCTGCGCCAGACGGCCGGCTTCTCGGCGTTCGCGCGCCTGACGCTCGCGGCCGCGGAGGCCCTCGACGGGCGCACCGGCCCGGTCCGGCGCGCGGTCGCCGGCGGCTGGGACGCCGTCGGCGTGCGCACGTGAGCCGGTTCGACGTCTCGCTTCGCCGCTCCGGCGGGGTCGCCGGGACGACCCTAGAGGCCCGCGCCAGCGTCGACCTCCCCGAGCACGAGGAGCGCGCCTGGCTGGCGATGAGCGGGGCCGGCGGAGGCGAGCCCGAGGGCCCGGACCGCTTCAGCTACGAGGTCGAGCTGGCCCGGGAGGGCGAGCGCCATCGCGTGGTGCTGGGCGAGACAGAGGTCACCGACGACCTCCGCCCGCTGATCGACCGCCTGCTCGAGACCGCACGGTCGCGCTGAGCTCGGCGGCCCGGCCGAGGAGGCGCTCCGCCTCCCCGCGCTCGCCGGCCGCCTCGTACCAGAGCCCTGCGTCCAGAGCGACGAGCGCCCGCCAGCCCTCGACCCGCTCGGCGACCGCAGCGTCCGCGTAGCCGGCCAGGAGGGCCGTGGCGAGATCGGCCCCGAGGTCGTTGACCTCGATCGCATAGGCGAGGTCCTCGGCCGGGTCGCCCAGGCGCCAGAACTCCCAGTCGACGAGCCGGGGCGCCGGCCCCCACACGACGTTCGCGAGCACGAGGTCGCCGTGGAGCAGCCGGAACGGCGGGCCGGGCGGGCCGGGCCGCAGGGCCGGCAGCGCGGCGACGACCCGTTCTGCTGTGCGCCGCCTGCGGCCGGTGGCGGCGGCGATCGCGTCGGCGGCCCTGCCCGCGCGGTACGCGGCGAGGCTCCGGGCCGGGCGGCCCCAGCCCGCGAGGCCGGCCGACCGGGCCGCCTCGATCCCGTGAACCCGCCGTACGAGCCGTCCGAGCGCCCCGGCGGCGCGGCGGTCGAGCCCGTCGCGCGGGCGCGGCGCGCCCGGGGCCCGCCCCGCCACCAGCACGCCGTCGCCGGCCGCGACGAGGGGCGGGGCGACCTCGCGGCCCGCCACCCGGGCCAGACCGGCAGCCTCGCGCGCGATGGCGGCGGCCGGGCCCCGTTTCACCACGAGCCGCGGGCGCCCCGGCAGCTCCCACAACTGGAAGCGCCCGCTGCCGCTCATCGCCGTCGGACGTCCTACGACCACGGGACCCCTGCACAACGGCATTCCGTGGTCCGCTCGCGCGCGTCGCTGCTCCGCGCGGGCCTACGACGCGGGCCGGATCCGGCTTGCCGAGCGGTTGCACGCGCGGTTGCAGCTTTCCGCAGAATGCGCAGTGGTTCTCCGCTGCAGAAGGCGCGGATTCGTGCCGACGCATCCGCCACGTTCGCACCTGTATCCGAACGGGGGACCCCCGCATCCTTCATACGCGGGTCGACGCCTGTCCTCCCGCAGTGGGTCCGCGCGTCCGCCGACGGCCCCGGCACGTTCACGTCCTGGAGCGAACGACAGATGACCGAATACCTCATCACCCAGCTCGAGCGTCGCAGGCTCGCCTCCCTGGTGCGGCCGTCGGCCGCCATCGCGCTCGCGCTCGCGCTGGCGTTCCTGGGGGGCCTCTGGCTCAGCGCCATCCGCGCACTCGACGGGACGGCAGGCGGCACCGCCTTCGTCGCCTCCTGGCTGCGCGACTCGACGCTCGCGTTGCCGGTGATGCTCGCGGCCGTGTGGCTCGCGATGATCGCGACGCGCCGGCTGGCGCGGCGCCATCGCCTCGGCCCCCGCGGCGCGGGCGCGCTGCTCGGCGTGCTGGCCGCAGGCGCGGCCAGCATCGCGGCCGGGTTGCTCAGCCCGCTGCAGGGAGCCCTGTCGGGCACCGGGCACGGAGCCCACGACATCCCGGTCATCGTGCACATCGGCCGCGACGCGTTCGCGGCCTTCCCCGTGTTCCTGGTCATCTCACTGGTCGTGTGCGCGGTGCTCGCCTCGCGCTCGCCGTGGGAGACCCCTGACGCGCGCGCGTGGCGCGCCGTTCCCCGCGGGCGCCGGCTGGCGCTCGGCGCCGTCGCGGCCGCGCTGCTCCTCGCGCCGCTCGGCCTCGCGACCAACATGGGCGTGAACCGCGCCGTGGCCAGCTCCGGCCCCGGCACCCCCTGCCCGGTGGGCGCGCCGGTGAAGTCGTTCGACGTGAACGCGATCAACGTGGACATCACGCTCAACAGGTTCCTCGATCACGACCCGCTCGGCCAGATGTACGTCCTCAAGGACGACGAGGCGGCCGTGCGCACCGAGGAGGCCTCGCGCCACGTCACGACGGGCCTGCGCGACGACCCCATCCAGCCGCTCGTGATCCGCGCCAACATGGGCGACTGCGTCCAGATCAACTTCCTGAACAAGACGGCCAACGCGATCGGCGCGCACATCGACGGCCTGGCCTTCGACGTCGGCTCCTCCGGCGACCAGATCGGCGCCAACGCGTCGAGCCAGGTCGGCAACGGCGGCAGCATCGCCTACCGCTACTACGTCCCGAAGGACCCGGAGCTCGAGGGCACGCACTACATCCGCCCGGGCCCGGGCAACCGCGACGCCGTCAGCCACGGCCTGTTCGGCGCACTGGTGGTCGAGCCGCAGGGCTCGAAGTACATGCACAACGACCGGCCGGGCGTCGAGGTCAAGTCCGGCTGGGAGGCCATCATCGTGCCGGGCACCGGCAAGGCCTTCCGCGAGGACGTGCTGATCCACCACGAGATCGGCAACGAGAAGTACAAGATCCACCAGATCCAGAAGGACGGCTCGGACATCGAGATCAACATGAAGGACCCGCACACGACGGCCTACCGGCCGGGCTCGCGGGCCATCAACTACCGGTCCGAGCCCTTCATGAACCGCCTCGACTTCGCGGACACCATGAAGGCCTACGCGTACAACTCGTACACGTTCGCCGACCCGGCCACGCCGACGCCGCGGGGCTACCTCGGCGACCCGACGAAGCTGCGCATCATGCACGCCGGCTCGGAGATGTTCCACGTGTTCCACCTGCACGGCGGCGGCGACCGCTGGCCGCAGAACCCGCACGCGGACCCGGAGTTCAACTACGGCAACACCGGGCTGCGCAAGACCCCGATCACCAACAACTCCCAGCGGCTCGACTCGCAGTCGATCGGCCCGGGCGAGAGCTACACGCTCGAGATCGACGGCGGCGCCGGCGGCTCGCAGCAGGTGGCCGGTGACTTCCTCTTCCACTGCCACATCGCCGAGCACTACCTCGCCGGCATGTGGGCCTTCTGGCGGGTCTACGACACCAAGCAGCCGGACCTGGCCGCCATCTCCGACCGTCCGGCCCCGCCCGACCCCGTCGCCTCCGACGCCCTGATCGGCAAGACGATCGGCGGCCAGACCATCACCGCCGGCAACCTCCAGTCCTGGGTGGAGCAGCAGCTCCCGCCGCAGGGCGAGCGCAAGCCGAACCCGATCGCGGGCCAGCCCGAGTCGGCCGGCGCGGACTTCGACGGCTCGGTCGTCAACTGGATCTGGGACGGCAACACGGCGCTGAACGAGGCCGAGGACACCCACGGCCCCGGCGTCGACAAGTTCCAGAACCTGACCGGCCCCGAGGACGGCGACTTCTACGCCGTCAAGGACCACCCGGGCCTCCTGCCCGGGGACGTGCCCGTCAACGTCGGCGGCATCACGCGGCCGAAGATCCTCTTCAACCCGAACAACGGGCGCCCGGCCTTCCCGGTCCTGCGCCCCCACATCGGCGACCGCTCGCCGTTCAGCGGCAGGGGCCACACGGGCGCCCCGCAGGCCGGTGAGCGCGCCGACCAGCCGCTGCCCGCGTCCGGGGTCGACCCCTGGGCCGGCCGGAAGGACGGCATGTGCCCGGCGGCCGCGCCCGAGCGCGACTTCAACATCGTCTCGATCCAGAAGTCGATCCAGGTGACCCAGGCCGGCGCCGCCGACCCGAACGGGAAGATCTGGGTGCTCGCGAAGAACAAGGACAAGGTCCGCAGCGGCGCGATGCCGTCCGAGCCCCTGGCCATCCGCGCCAACATCGGCGACTGCGTCCAGGTGACCGTCACCAGCGAGCAGGCTCCCACGGGCGGCGGCGACCAGCCGTTCCCGATGACCAACCTGCACATCCACCACGTGCAGTTCGACCCGAGCGCCTCCGACGGCGCGACGGCCGGCCTTTCGTACGGCCAGGGCGTCCGCCCCTACCGGATGGACGACCCGACGCTGACCGCGGCCGCGCCGCACGGCGCCACCTCGATCACGGTCGCCGACGCCACCAAGTTCCACCTCAACACGTGGATCGGCATCGGCCTCGGCACCGAGCGCATCGAGGTCCGCCAGATCACGGCCATCTCGGGCAACACGCTCACCCTCGACCAGCCCCTCGCGAAGGACCACGGGGCCGGAGAGTGGGCGGGCTACGAGTTCGTGCGCGAGACTTGGTACCCGGACGTCGTCCTGGACAACATCTTCTGGCACGACCACGTCGACGGCATCCACAACTGGGGCCACGGCCTCGTCGGCCAGCTGATCATCGAGCCCAAGGGCTCGACCTACCACGACCCCGTCACCGGGGAGCAGGTCGACTCCGGTGACCTCGTCGACATCCACACCAACGAGTCGGTGGTCCCGGGCATCAACGGGAGCTTCCGCGAGCTGGCGCTGTGGACCATCGACGAGAACCCGGCGGCGCTCCCCGGCGTCAACGCCGAGACCGGAGCCGTCGAGTCCACCATCAACCTGCGCGCCGCGCCGTGGGCGGACCGGCTCGCCCAGAACGCCGACCCGTCGAAGATCTTCGACTCGTCGGTGCACGGCGACCCGAACACTCCGCTGCCGCGGATGTACCCCGGCGACCCGTTCGTGATCCGCGCGATCAACGTGAGCCCGAACATGGACACGCTCCACGTCGACGGCGACCGCTGGTCCCTCGAGCCGCGGCTCAAGGACTCCGCCGGCAACCTGGCCGCGAGCCCGATCACGACCATGCACTACGGCGTGTCGGAGCGGTTCAGCGCCTTCTTCCCGAGCGCCGGCGGCCCGAACCGCCAGGCCGGCGACTACCTCTACAACAACGGCGTCGGACGCCGGTTCCGCGACGGCGCCTGGGGCATCGTCCGGGTGCTGCCGTCCCAGGCCGGCGACCTGAAGCCGCTGCCCGGCGTCGGCGTCCAGGCACCCGGCGGCCCGGACCCCTGCGCGGCAGGCGCGCCGGTCCACAGCTTCGACGTGAGCGCCGTTGACATCGCAGGCGGCCTCACCGGGCGCCAGGCGGCCTTCGTCCCGACCGCCGACGCGGCGGCCGTGGCGAGCGGCGCCGTCAAGGCCGACCCGCTCGCGCTGCACGTCGCGGCCGGCGAGTGCGTCGTCGTCCACTTCACCAACCAGCGGGCGACCGCCAGGGCCTCGTTCCACGCGGACGAGCTCCTGCGCAGCGCCGACAACTCGGGCATCACGATCGGCAACACGCCGGACCAGACCGTCGGGCCGGGCGAGTCGCGGGACTACCGCCTCTACGCGGACACCCGCAAGATCGGCGCAGCCCAGGTCTCGGACTTCGGCGGCGAGGACTCCGGCACAGCCGGCCTCTACGGCGCCATCGTGGTCGCCCCGCAGGGCGCGACGTTCACGGACCCGGTCACCGGCGATCCGCGGGACATCGGCACCCAGGTCGACGTCCACGTGCCCGGCCAGGCCGGCTACCGCGACTTCACGCTGGCCTTCAGCGAGGACGACCCCTTCATCGGCGCGAACACCACGCCGTACAACGAGGAGGTCGTCGGCCCGGCCCTGCTCAACTACCGCACGGCGCCGCGCTTCACCGACACCGGCTCGGCGTTCGCCGGCAACCCCGGCACGGTCATGCTGAAGGCCTACGCCGGCGACCCGGTCAAGGTCCACGCCCTGGGCGCCCCCGGTGACGAGCAGCACCACGTGTTCAGCCTCGGCGGCCAGACCTGGCGCTACGACGACGAGATCACCAAGAGCATGGAGATCGAGTCGCTCGCGTTCGGGCCGCAGGAGAACGTCGACGCCGACATCATCGGCGGGGCCGGCGGGCGCAACCGCACGGTCGGCGACTTCTTCGTCGGCGACATCCGCCGCCCGTTCACCCGGGCGGGCATGTGGGGCGTCATGCGCGTCATGTCCGACGCCTCCTGCCCGATCAAGCCGCTGGACGGGCTCACGTGCACCGGCCAGCAGCCGGTCCCGGACTTCGTCCCCTCCGCGGTGACCCCGGAGACCCCGCCCGTCGTCGTCCCGCCCGTGCTGGTCCCGCCGGCCGGCGGCGGCGCCCCGGGCCCGGGCCCGAACGCCGGCCCGAGCGCGAGCTCCGGCTCCGGATCCGGCTCCGGGAGCGCCGGCGCGAGCGGCGGCTCCGGGTCGAACGGGAAGCAGAGCACGGCCAAGCAGCTGAAGAACCTGCGCCTGCCCAAGAGCATCAGCCTCTCGAAGCTGGTGAAGAAGGGCATGGGGATCCAGCTCACGGCGCCGAAGGGCTCCAAGGTGGTCCGGCTGCGGCTGTTCCACACGGTCAAGGGCAAGCGCGTCCTGGCCGGGACCTGGGTGCTCCAGACGGGGGCGAAGCTCCAGCTCAGCCGCCTCGCCAAGGGGACGACGGTGAAGGTGTCGTCCAGCGGCAAGGTGACGATCACCTGGCGCCCGAGCCGGGCCAGCGTCCGCGCCCTCAAGGCCGGCGTCTGGACCGTCGAGCTGACCACGGGCTCGTCGAGCACGAAGCTCCTCAAGGAGACGATCAGCGGGAAGTTCCGGCTGACCGGCAAGCTCCCGGCGCTCCGGCCCGGGATCTGATCGCAGGCGAGCGCCCCCGGCGGTCCTTCGGGACGGCCGGGGGCGTCGTCGCCCCGCCTCCGGATGGCATCCTCCGCCGCATGAGGCGCGGATGAGCAGCCGGACGGCCGACATCGCGGCGCCGCCTGAGCGCGTCTGGTCGCTCCTCGTGGACCCCGCCGAGCGCCTGCGGTGGGTCGACGAGCTGGTCGCGACGGTCCCTGACCGCCCTCCCACCGGGGTGGGCGACGAGTTCGTCCTCAAGATCCGCGAGGGCGGCAACGTCGTCGACTACGCCGGGGAGGTCACGGTCTTCGAGCCGCTCCGCCGCTACGCGGTGCGTATGCGCCGCGGCCCGCTCGAGATCGGCCTCGACCACCGCCTCGAGGACCTCGGCGACGGCAGGACGCGGATCGTCGTGGACGTCACGACCGGCTCGTCGAATCGCCTGCTCCGGCTGGGCGGATCGCTGTTCGCCGGCGCGGCCGCGCGGGTGCTCGGCATCCAACTCGAGCGCCTCCAGGAGGTCGCCGAGCAGGACGCCTGAGCGGCCCCGCGGAGGACGAATCGGGGTGCACGTTCTTGCAAGTGGAATGTGCGTCTTAGGACCTCGGGCGCGGGTAACCCCCCTGCCATAGTCACCCCAGTCACCACGGTCTGGTGGGGAGGGACCCATGCACGACTCCGGCGGTTGGGGATCGACGGACGGAAGGCTGTCCGTGACGGCGCGGCGGGTACTCATCGCGCTCGTCGGGCTCGCCTTCATCGCGATCGCCTGGTTCTTGGTCACAGGCGGGCTGCCCGGCGGCGCGCAGAAGGCGAACGCGCTCGCCGTCGGCGAGACCCTGCCACCGGCACCCGACCCGACGAACCTCCAGTCCTACGTCACCAACCGGCAGGCTGCGATCGAGCTCGGCAAGGCGCTGTTCTGGGACATGCAGGCCGGAAGCGACGGCGTCACCGCCTGCGCGACCTGCCACTTCTCAGCAGGCGCCGACAGCCGCAGCCGGAACACGCAGAACCCCGGCGCGCAAGGCGGCGGGGGCTTCGGCCCGAACAAGCAGCTGACCGCCGGGGACTTCCCCGTGACCTCCGGCGTCGTCACCGGGTCCCAGGGCGTGAACCCCTCGACCTTCACCGGCATCACGCCGGGGCGCTTCGCCGACGACCAGACGCCCGCCGGCCCGGACGCGACCTTCTCATCCGGCGGCGTCAACGTCCGGCGCGTCACGGGGCGCAACACCCCCTCGGTCATCAACGCGGTCTACAACTTCCGCAACTTCTGGGACGGCCGCGCGCAGAACCACTTCAATGGCGTCTCGCCGTTCGGCAACCGCGACCAGGGCGCCCGCATCGCGGTCTGGGACGGCAACAACGTCGCGATCAGCCAGGTGCCGCCCGGCGACCTGAACAACGCCTCGCTCGCCTCGCAGGCGGTGGGCCCGCCGGGCAACAACGTCGAGATGTCCGCAGACGGGCGCTCACTGCGCGACATCGGCAAGAAGCTGCTCAGCCTCCGACCCCTCCAGCGCCAGCACGTCGACCCGACGGACAGCGTCCTCGGCCCGCTCGCCGACTCGAGCGGCAAGGGCCTCAACATCAGCTACGACAGCCTGGTCCGCTCGGCGTTCCAGCCGCGCCTGTGGGCCGGCAGCCAGCTGGTCCAGGTTCAGGGCGGCACACCGGTGGGCGTGCGCGCGCCGACCACGGCGCCGGGCCCGAACGAGTTCACCCAGATGCAGTTCAACTGG
>DATFWK010000062.1:0-9855 GCA_035259345.1 Miltoncostaeaceae bacterium
GTGCGAGCGCCACGGCCGTCTCGAAGAGGTCCTCCATCCTGAGCGCGGGCCGGACCTCGACGTGCACCAGCGCGGTCTCGTCGCCTGCGTTGGCGAAGTCGTGCGGCACGCCAGGCGCCACGACGACGACATCGCCGGGCCCCGCCAGAACCCGACGCCGCCTGAGCCGGAACCGCATCGCCCCGCGGACGACCTTGAAGCGCTCCTCCTGGTGCGGGTGGGCGTGCAGCCAGCCCGGGACGCGGCCGCCCGGCGGCAGCTCGAGGTCGATCGCCACCAGCTCGCCGTTCGTCTCCGCCGCCGTCGCGCGGATCGTGATGCGTTCGCCACTTGCGGGGTTCACCAATGTCTGCCCTGTGTATGCCATCGCCCCTCCCGCTTGATTAGACTCGTGATCTAGATAGTGAGTCTAGACTTATCGTCTTGACCGTGTCAAGCGAGGCCGCTACGCTCGTTCCGAGATGGCGAACCGGGCCTACACGGCGGGACGGGGGCGGGCGGCGCCGCAGAGCGTCGAGCGGGTGCTCGAGGCCGCGGCGCGGCTGATCTGGGACGACACGTTCCACACGGCGACCATGGAGGAGCTGGCGGCCGAGGCGGGCGTGTCGCGGGCGACGGTCTTCAATCGCTTCGGCTCGAAGCTCGGCGTGCTGCAAGCGCTCTATCTGCGGGGCATGGAAGGGCCCGAGATGCAGGCGATCCAGGGCGCCCTGGCGCTCGAGGACCCGGTGGCCGCCCTCGCAGCCGTGATCGACGCGGCGTGCAGGATCTGGGAGGCCTACGGCCCGGTTCACCTGCAGCTGCAGGCGGTCGGGGTGCTCGAGCCGGATGCCGCGGCGCTGATCGACGAGCAGCGCGACCAGCAGCGGGCCGAGATCGAGGCCCTGATCCGGCGGCTCGCCGACGCGGGGCGCCTCCGCCCCGGGCTCGGTCAAATGCGGGCCGCGGCCACGCTGCACATGCTCACGAGCCTCGAGACGTTCACGTGGCTGCGACGGAGCTACGGCCTCTCGCCGCGGCAGACGCGCGACACGATCGCCGACCAGGCGCAGGCGCTGCTCCGTCCCTGATCCCGAAGCTCATCGGCCGGTGGCGTAGCCGTCGAGGCGCTCGGCGAGCTCGGCCGGCCGGCTGAGCGGCGCATAGTGGCCACCGCCCATCTCGTCGGCGGTGACGGCGAGCCGCTCGCGGGCGTGGCGGCGGGCCCAGGCGGCGGAGAACAGGCGGTCGTCACGGCAGAGGAGGTACCGCGTCGGCGTCGCCGGCCACGCCGTGAGGGGCCACGGATCGTCGAGCGCCCGCGAGCATTCGTTCCGCGCCCTCCGGCGCGCCTCGGCCGCGAGGGCGGGAGGAACCTCGTTGTAGAAGACGTCGTCGTACCCGGTCTCCTCGTAGCCGGCGTTCGCCCACCAGTCGCCGAAGAGCTCGCCGGGCGAGGGGATCATCGCCGCGACGAGGACGAGGAGCTCGACGCGCCGGCGCGCACACACGAGCGGAGCGGTGAAGCCGCCGAGCGAGTGCCCGACGACAACGACGTCGCCGCGCTCCTCGATCGCCCGCACGACGGTCTCCGCGTACTCCGGCCAGCCGGCCGACTCGTCGTCCGACGGGAGATCCACGGCCACCGCGTCATGCCCGCGCCCGCGCAGCAGCGGCGCGACGAGGTGCCAGTCCCAGGAGCTTCCGCCGCCGCCGTGGATGAGCGCGAACGTGGCCACGCTCTGCGTCAGGCCGGCTCGGTCACGGCCACCGCCTCGATCTCGACCAGCTGGTCGCGGTAGCCGAGGACGGTGACCCCGAGCAGCGTGCTCGGCGGGCGGGCGGCGCCGAAGCGCTCCTCGACGAGGGCCCAGGCGCGTACGAGGTCCGAGCGGTCGCTCGTTGCGACGTAGACCGTCGTCTTGAGCACCCGGTCGAGGCTCGACCCTGCCTCGACCAGTGTTGCGCTCAGGTTGTCGAGGGCGCACAGGGCCTGTATCTCGAGGTCGCCGGACCCCACGACATCGCCCTGGGCGTCGAGCGGGCAGGCGCCGGCCGTGAAGACGAGGCCGCCGGGCGGCGCTACCGCGGCATAGTCGTAGGGAACGCCCGGGAAGAGCGTGGGCGGGTTGATGCGGCGCGGAGCGGTCACCGGCCACCTCCTGGTCGGCATTGCATGACGCTGCCGCGGCCTGGGCGCTGGCCCCGGTGGCCCGACGCCGGCCGCGTCTGAAAGGTAAGAATTGGCGGATGGCGCATCATCCCGCCGAAGCGGCAGCCCGTGGCCCGGAGGCCGTCGCCGTCGTGACCGGAGCGGCCCGCGGCCTCGGCCGTGTGGTGGCGTCGACGCTCGCGCAGGCGGGCCACCGGCTGGTCCTCGTGGACCGATCGCCGGTCGCCGACACCGCGGCCGACGTTGAGGCGGCCGGGACCGAGGCGCTCGCCGTCGCCGCTGACGTCTCCTCCCAGTCCGACGTGGCGCGCGTTGCGGCCCAAACGCTGGAGCGGTTCGGCCGGATCGACGTCCTGGTCAACAACGCCGGCATCTCGCTGATGAAGCCGGCTGAGGCGACCAGTCCCGAGGACTGGCGGCGGGTGCTCGAGATCAACCTCACCGGCCCATTCCTCCTCTGCCGGCAGCTCGGCCCCGTGATGCTCGCCGCCGGGTCCGGGTCCATCGTCAACGTCGCCTCGATCGCGGGGCTCCGCGGCGTGTCGCACCGCGCCGCCTACAACGCCTCGAAGCACGGCCTGGTCGGGCTCACCTACACCCTTGCCGCCGAGTGGGGCGGTCGCGGGGTGCGGGTCAACGCGGTCTGCCCGAGCTGGATCAAGACCGAGATGGACGCCGAGGACCAGGCCGGCGGCGGCTACACCGACGCCGACATCGTCGACCAGGCGCCCCTCGCACGCTTCGCGATGCCCTCCGACGTCGCCGAGGCGGTCGCCTTCCTGGCCGATCCCGGCCGGAGCGGGTTCATCAACGGCGCCGCGCTGCCTGTCGACGGCGGCTGGTCCTCCGACGCGAGTTGGGTCTCGCTGCGCCGCGCGACGCGCGGGGCGCCGCAGGCTCGCTGAGCTTGAGGCGGCGGCCTCATCGTTGCGCGTACTCGTAGACGTGCCGCGGCGTGATCCGGTAGCTCACGCGCTGGAGGCCCTCGTACTCGGAGGGATCCTCGCCGTAGCGCACGGCGATGCGCTTTGCGTCATCGACCGCGCCGGGGCCCTCGGTGGGCGGCCCGGCGATCCCGCGGATGCCGACCCAGTGGAGCGTGTCGTCCCCGTCGAGAACCAGGAGCGCGACGTGCCCGTCGCGGCGGAGGTTGCGCACCCACCGGCGATGGGCGCTCCCGTTCACGAGCAGGTGGTCTCCGGCGGGGAGGTAGTGGACGACGACCTGATAGGGGGTCTGGTCGGCGTTCAGGCTCGAGAGCACGCCGATGCGGGGCGCGCCGAGGAACGATTGCACCGGCGCGAGGAGCGCCTCGGGCGACCGGCCCCGCGCGCCGGGAGTCGGGAAGGTGCTCATCGATGACCCTCCTGTCGCGGGGAAAGGCGCATGATCAGGCCGCGGTCCGCCCAGGCACAACATCGCCCCCACCGAGGACATGGAATACGGCGCTCATCTTCCCCTGATCGACTTCGGCACGAGCGCGACGCTGCGCACGCTCAAGGACTACGCGCGGGCAGCGGCCGATCTCGGCTACCGCTATCTCTGCGCGAACGACCACCTGCTCTTCAGCCGCCCGTGGCTCGACGGCCTCACCGCGCTCGCCTCCGTCATCGAGGAGTCGCGCGACCTCGCGCTCGCCACCACGATCGCCCTGCCCGTGATCCGCGGACCGGTGCAGCTCGCGAAGGCGCTCACCGCGATCGACGTGCTGTCGGACGGCCGGCTGATCGTCGGGGTCGGCCCCGGCTCGTCCGCCGCCGACTACGCCGCAGCCGGCGTCTCGTTCGACGAGCGGTACCCCCGCTTCGCCGAAGCCGTCCGCGCGCTCCAGGCGCTGCTCGCGGGCGATCCTGAGGGATTCCGCGGCGAGTTCTACTCGACGGAGGGCGTGGTCCTCGAGCCCCGGCCCGTGCAGCGGCCGCGACCGCCGGTCTGGGTCGCCGCCTGGGCATCCACTGGTGGCCTCCGGCTGGCGGCGCGGCGCGGCGACGGCTGGCTCGCTTCCGCCTACAACACCACGCCGGACCTGTTCCAGGCGAGCCTGCGGCGCATCGAGGAAGAGCTTCGGAGCGCCGAGCGGGACCTGGCGGGCTTCACCAACGCGATCGGCACGGCCTGGCTCTACGTCACCGAGGACGCGCGCCGCGCCGATCGCATCCTGACCGAGGTGCTCGCGCCGATGCTCCGGCGAGACCCGGATGCCCTGCGAGCCCTGTCGCTCCCGATCGGTCCCGCCGAGGACTGCGCCGAGCGGCTGAGCCGGTTCGCCGAGTCCGGGGCCCGCCGGGTCTTCGTCTGGCCGCTTGGCGACGATCTGGCCCAGCTCGCGCTGTTCAGTGAGCGCGTGGTCCCGCTGATCCGCGCACTTCAGTGAACGAGCGCCACCTTCAGCACGACCACGAGCAGGCCGAGGCCCACGTTCAGCACGAGGATGCCTGCCATGCCGAGCCGGCCGAGCCCCGCGGCGCGCGCGTACCTCACGCCCTGCGCGGTGAGCGCCGCGATGCCGACGGCGATGGCGACCCAGATCGAGGCCCGCTCGCTGATCACGCCGATCGCGCCCAGCAGGAGCGCGAGGATCGGGCCGACGGCCGCGAGGATGATCCCGAGCTCCCGGTTCGCGATGCTCGCGACGACGGGCAGGGTGAGATGGCTTCTGCGCTCGATGCTCGAGGAGATCGCGTTCGCGTAGACGTAGGCGAGCCAGAAGACGAGGACGGCGCACACCACGAGCTCGACGAGCTTCCAGGGATGGTGCCGCTCGGCCGCATATGACGCCGTCAGCGCGGTCAGCACCAGGAGCGTGCCGTAGATCGTGCTCCCGATCCGCCCGACACGGCCGACGAAGACCTCCCAGGCCGCCCGGACCAGCGGCCGTGTCCTCGAGGAGTCGATGCCGGTCGTCGGTTGGCGCCCGGCGCGGGGTCCTGCGTCGCTCACGCCGACCCGGATGATGCCGGAGGCGGGAACCTGCCGCGGGACGCCGGCTCAGGACGTCACGCTGTCGGCGAGCAGCCTGCGGAGGGCCGGCAGCGCCTCCCCCAGGCTGACTCGCGCGCCGGCCGCGTACCGCTCGTCGAAGCGGGCGGGGCCCAGCGACTCGCGGAGCTCATCCAGCAGGTTCGCCTCCCCCCGCCTGAGCACGGGCCATGCCCCGAGCCCCACCCGGCGGCGCATGCCGTCGGCGATGCCGGCGAGCTCGGCGGCCACCTGCGCGTCGCCCTCGGCGAGCGCCAACCGCGCGAACCCGACCACGCACAGCGCCACGATTGGCGTGCTGTGCGTCAACAGGCTCAGCCGCAGCGCCTCGTCGAGCAGGCGCCGGGCGTCGTGCAGCCGGCCCTGGATGATGGCCACGGTGGCGAGCATCACGAGGGCCCAGGCGGACAACCAAGGGAACCGCTCGCCGAGCCCACGTGCCTCCCACATGAGGGCGAGCGCGTCGTCGTAGTGCCCGGTCCCCGTCTGGAGGAAGCCCGCCGTGCCCAGCGCCAGACCCGTCCAGAACAGCTCGTCCTGAGGCCGGAGCTCGTCGAGGGCAACGAGGGCCTCCCGCAGGGCGCCGTCCTCGTCGCCGACGATCGGCAACGTCCACGCGATGGCCAGGTGGCAGACCGCGTGCAGGAAGGGGTCATGGATATCGACGAGGAGCGGCCTCAGGCGCTCGCCCGCCGCGAGGGCCATTGCGTCGTCACCGACCTCGAGGGCGACGACGGTCGCGGTCCACACCAGCTCGGCGCGGGACTCAGGGGGAAGGGAATCGGCGCTCGGAAGCAGCCGGTCGACCCAGGAGCGGATCTGGTCCATGTAGTCCGCCATGAACCAGAAGAGCCAGAGCATCCGGAAAAGGTGCGGCAGCGCCGCGGCGTCGTGGGCCAGGAACCACTCGATGGCCGCGCCGAGGTTGCCCGCCTCGGCCCGAAGCCGCTCGAGCGGCTCCGCGTGGCCGGCGCCCCGCAGCGGCCGGTCCGCCCATTCGGCCAGAGCCCGGTAGTGCTCGGCGTGGCGGCGCCCGATCTCGACCGCGTCGGGCCGGGCGGCCAGCCGCTCGCCCACGAAGGCGCGGACGGTCTCCAGCATGCGCGACCGGGGGCCGAGCTCGGTCTGGTCGATGTGGACCAGGCTGTGGCGGGCGAGCGCCTCGACCAGGTCCAGTACGTCGTCCTCGTCAAGGCCGGCGACCTCCGCGGCTGCGTCGACGGTCCAGCCGTCGACGAAGGCCGCCACGATCTCCAGCAGCGATCGCTCGTGCTCGTCCAGCAGGCCGACGCTCCACTCGACCGTCGCCCGCAGGGTCTGCTGGCGCTCGGGCGAGTCCACGGTGCCGGTTCCCAGGGCATCCAGCGACCGCGTCAGCCGGCGCAGGAGCGCGTCGGGGGCCAGCAGGCGGGTGCGGGCCGCGGCGAGCTCGATCGCGAGGGGCAGGCCCTCCAGGCGCCGGCAGATCTCGGCCACGGCCGAGACGTTGTCCGCGGTGAGGGCGAAGTCCTGGCGCACCGCCCGCGCGCGGTCGACGAACAGCGCCACCGCCGGCGAGGCGGCGACCTCCTCGACCGTCTGGCCGGAGACGTCGCCGGGCAGGTCGAGCGCGGGCACCTGGTACTCCCGCTCCGCCCGGAGCGCGAGCCCCGTGACGCTGGTGGCCAGGATCGAAAGCCCGGGACAGCGGGCCAGCAGCTCGCCGAGATCGCGGGCCGCCGCCACGACCTGCTCCATGTTGTCGAGGATGAGCAGCACCCGGTTGTCGCCGATCTCCTCGACGAGGGCCTCGAGCACGGCGTCGACCCCGCTCAGGTCGGCTCCCAGGGCTCGGCCGACGCTGGCAAGGACCTGCTCCGGGGCGGTCACCGCCGCCAGCGGGACGAACACCACGCCGCCGTCGAACCGCTTCCCGAGCCGCTCGCCGACCGCCAGAGCCAGGCGCGTCTTGCCGATTCCGCCCGGGCCGGTGAGGGTGACCAGACGCACGTGGGACAGGGTGAGCAAGGCCCCGACCTCGTCGACGGCGCGCTCACGCCCGACCAGCGAGGTGGTGCTGACCGGCAGGGGACGCGACCCGGGCGGCCGGGCGGACGGTGGACCGGCGCTCCGGGAGCCGGTGCCTGCGAACCGCTCGCTCAGGAGCGCCGCTAGGTCGTCGCGCACCAGCCGTCCGAGCTCGGCGGGGGTGCGGAAGTAGCGGTAGGAGTCGGCCGCCTCGGCCCGGACGCGGGCGAGCATGTCAGCGAGGCGGGCCTCGCGCTCGGGGGCCGGCGCCTTGACGTAGAGCAGCCGCGGCATCCCGCGGGAGAGCTCGAGCTCGTCCTCCAGCCCGGAGACCTCCATGCCGGCGCCGACCATCCCGTAGCGCTGCCAGTACACCCCGATGAAGATGTCGCTCTGGGCCAGGTAGGCGCGGTAGACGGCGAGTGGTGGATGCGCCCGGGCGCCCGCCTCGAACAGCACCGGCGTCAGCCGCAGCGCCGAGATCGCGCGGGCGACCGCGCGGCGCTCCTCTGCGAGCTCGGCCAGCGCCGAGCTGACGAACACCCGCAGACGCTGGTCGGGCGTCCGGATGGCCATGTCGCTGCCTTCCCGAGCCGTCGGGCGTCGACCTCCTCGGCCATGGCCTGGCCGTTCCCGGGGTCCCTTCGCAGGCAGTCTAGAGCGGGCGGCCGTTCCAGGTCTCTCCCCGGGAGGCGCCTCTTGATCACGTCGCCGCTCGTCCGGTAGTGGTACCGGGTCCCGCCCAGCCCGTTCGCGGCGGCCGGGCGTCCCGCCACATCCCAACCCGGAGCCGGAGATGGCCATGCGCCCAGATGACTACGTCCTCGGCCGCTCCGCGGCGGAAACGCAGCGGCTGATCCTGCAGCACCAGATCTACGGGCCCCTCACCAGGCGCTTCCTCCACGCCGCCGGCGTCGGGGCCGGGATGCGGGTGCTCGACGCCGGAAGCGGCGCGGGCGACGTGGCCCTGCTCCTGGCCGATCTGGTGGGCCCGAGCGGCGCGGTGGTCGGTGTGGAGGCGAATCCCGACATCGTCGAGTCGGCGAGCGCCCGGGTCGACGCCGCCGGCTGGCGCAACGTCAGCTTCGTGGTGGGCGACCTGCGCGACGCGCCGGTGCCGGAGGGCTTCGACGCCGTGGTCGGCCGCTGGGTCCTCATGTACCAGCCTGACCCGGCCGACGTCCTCCGGCGGCTCGCGACGCGCGTGCGGATCGGCGGCATCGTCGCCTTCCACGAGAACGACTTCAGCTACCCGCCGACGGTGTTCCCGGAGAGCGACCTGGCGCGCCAGGTCCTGCGCTGGAGCGTCCCCCCGCCCGGTGCTCCGGGACCCGAGATGCGGATGGGCACGCAGCTCTACCGCGCTTACCTCGAAGCCGGCCTCCCGGGCCCCGAGCTGATGGTCGAGGCGCCCGCCGGCGGCGGCCCCGACTGGCCGGGCTACGGGTACGTGGCCGACACCCTGCGAAGCCTCCTGCCCGCGCTCCAGCGGGCGACGGGCCTGGACCCCGCCGAGGTGGACGTCGACACCCTGGCCGAGCGGATGCGCGCCGACGTCGTCGGCCGCTCCGCGGTCCAGATGCTCCCGCTCATGTTCGGGGCCTGGGCCCGCCGGTCCGTCTGACCGCGCGTCCTCCTCACTGCCGCCGCCCGCGTGAAAGGCGACCGGGGTCGGGAGGTGCGAGAGTTGCCCGATGCCCGAGAGAGCGTTCGGCATCTCGCGCCCGTCACGCTCGACGCTGGGCGGGAGCCCGTTCCCGCCGATCGCCGAGTACGGGTTCATCTCGAACTGCGAGGTGTCGGCGCTGGTCGCGCCGAGCGGCAACGTGGAGTGGATGTGCCTGCCGCGGATGGATAGCCCGAGCGTCTTCGCTGCGATTCTCGATCGGCATGCCGGATGGTTCCGGCTCGGGCCGGCGGACGCCACCGTGCCGGCGGACCGCCGCTACCTCGCCGGGACGATGGTGCTCGAGACCACGTGGGACACGGCGACAGGCTGGGCCGTCATCCGGGATGTGCTCCTGATCGGTCCGTGGCGCGCCGACCGGCCGGGCACGAGCACCTATCGGCGCGCGCCGACGGACCATCAGGCCGAGAGCGTGCTGCTGCGCACGGCTCGGTGCCTGAGCGGGTCGATCGACCTCCTCCTCGAGTGCGAGCCGGCCTTCGACTACGGCCGCCATCGCGGCACCTGGCGCCACACGGAAGCCGGCTACGCGCAGGCCGAGGTCACGGCGGACGACGGAGCGCTCCGACTCCTCCTCACGACGGATCTCAACCTCGGGCTGGAAGGCCCGCGGGCGCTGGCCCGACGGCGGCTCCACGCGGGCGAGCAGGTCTTCTGCGCAATCTCATGGGGCGACGGCTCGCCGCCGGAGACGTTCGTCGACGCGCACGAGCGCCTCGCGCGCACGGCGGACTTCTGGCATGAGTGGATCAGTCGCGGCCGCTTCCCCGACCACCCATGGCGCACGCACCTGCAGCGCTCGGCCCTGACGCTCAAGGGGCTGATCTACGCGCCGACGGGAGCGATGCTGGCGGCGGCGACGACATCGCTGCCGGAGACCCCCGGCGGTGAGCGCAACTACGACTACCGCTACAGCTGGCTGCGCGACTCGACGTTCCTCCTCTGGGGCCTGTACACGCTGGGCTTCGACCGGGAGGCGGGCGACTACTTCTACTTCCTCGCCGACCTCGTCGAGGAGGACCCCCACCTG
>DATFWK010000063.1:0-6943 GCA_035259345.1 Miltoncostaeaceae bacterium
TCGCCGCGCTCGACGGCATGGAGCGCCACCTCGCCACGCGGGAGTTCCTTGTCGGCTCCGCCTACTCCGTCGCCGACATCGCGCTCTACGCGTACACGCACGTGTCGCACGAGGCCGGCATCGACCTCGCCGGGTACCCGGGCATCCGCGCCTGGCTCGCCCGCGTCGCGGACCAGCCGGGCCACGTGCCCATCGAGGCGTAGCCCCCGGCCGGGCCGATGGTAGGCTCGCCCGCGTCCGCATCAGCGTGAAGGGGGTCACCTTGGTCAAGCGGGCCGCCGCGATCGGCGCCGTCGCGCTCATCCCGTCGCTCGCAATCGCCGGCGCTGCCGGCGCCGCGGGCGGCCAGTCCCAGGCCGCAATCTGCGACACGGCGAGCCTGCCGCTGGTCCAGTCGGGCACGCTCACCATCGGCACCGACAACCCCGCTTTCCCGCCATGGTTCGGCGGCGGGGAGCACAGCAAGCCGTGGAAGTTCAACGATCCCACCACCGGCAAGGGATACGAGTCGGCGGTCGCATACGCGGTCGCCCGGCAGATGGGCTTCACGCGCAACCAGGTGAAGTGGGTCGTGGTGCCGTTCGCGACGTCGTTCGCGCCCGGGAAGAAGAAGTTCGACATGCTGCTGAACCAGGTGTCCTTCTCGCCGCAGCGCGCGAAGAACGTCAACTTCAGCGCGTCGTACTACGACGTCAACCAGGCCGTCGTGACCCTCAAGGGCAAGCGGATCTCGAACGTCAAGAGCATCGCCGGGCTGAAGCCCTTCAAGCTCGGCGCGCCGATCGGCACGACGAGCTTCGAGGTCATCACCAAGCGGGTGAAGCCTGACCAGCAGCCGGCGGTGTTCGACACGCTGAACGACGGCGTCAACGCGCTGCGCAACGGCACCATCGACGGGCTGGTGGTCGATCTGCCCACTGGCTTCTTCGTCACGGCCGCGCAGGTCAAGAACTCGAAGATCGTCGGCCAGTTCGCGCCGGTCGGCGCCGGCGAGCATTTCGGCGTCGTGAGCGCGAAGGGCAGCCAGGTGACCGGCTGCGTGAACCGGGCGCTCGCCAAGCTGCGCGCCAACGGCACGCTGCGACGCCTCGAGCGCACCTGGCTGGGGGCTGGCGCCGGCGCGCCGTTCTTGAAGTAGTCGGGCCGAGGACGGCGGGTGGAGTCTCCGACGGCCTCCCACCCGCCGCCCGCGGGCGACCGGCGATCCCGCATCCTCAGCGGCCTCGGCGCCGGGGAGGGCCGCCGGGGCGTGGTCATCGCCGTGGTGAGCACGATCGTCGTGTTCGCGCTCATCGTCCTGGCGGTCGTGCGCTCGCCCGGCTGGGACGAGGTCAAGAACGCCTTCTTCGACGGGCAGATCTTCCGCCAGTCCTTCCCCGAGATCCTGCGCGTCTTCAAGGTGAACGTCCGCATCTTCTGCACCGCGGAGGCGATCGTGCTGGTCGCCGCCCTGTTCCTCGCGGTGCTGCGCAGCCTGCCCGGGCCGGTCTTCTTCCCCATCCGGCTGCTCGCCATCGTCTACGCCGACGTCTTCCGCGGCATCCCGACGATCCTCCTGATCTACATGCTCGGCTTCGGCGCGCCGGCGCTGGGCATCAGCGGCGTGCCGACCTCGCAGCTGTTCTGGGGGGTCGTCGCGCTCGTCCTGGTCTACACGGCGTACGTCTCCGAGGTCTACCGGGCGGGCATCGAGTCGGTGCACCCGAGCCAGGGGGCCGCGGCCCGCTCGCTCGGGCTCTCCCGGACGCAGGCGATGCGACACGTGGTGCTGCCCCAGGCCGTGCGGCGGGTGATCCCGCCGCTGCTCAACGACTTCATCGGCCTCCAGAAGGACAGCGCGCTGATCTCCGTGCTCGGCATCGTGGAGGCGCTGCGCCAGGCGCAGATCGACAGCGCCGCCACCTTCAACTACACCCCGTTCGTCGCGGTGGCGCTGATGTTCCTCATCATCACGATCCCCCTCACCCGCCTCACCGACTGGCTCATCAACCGTGACCGGGCCCGGCGGCAGGCCTCGGGCGCAGCGGCGTGAGCGAGGTCCCGGCCCTCGTCGTCGACGGGGTCCACAAGTCGTTCGGCGACCTCGAGGTCCTGCGCGGGGTGGACATGCAGGTCGCCCGCCACGAGGTCGTCTGCCTGATCGGGGCCTCCGGCTCCGGCAAGTCCACGCTGCTGCGCTGCATCAACCTCCTTGAGCCGATCGACGCGGGCCGCATCGTGCTGGCCGGCGAGGACATCACGGCCCAGGGCGTGGACGTCAACGGGGTGCGGCGGCGGATCGGGATCGTGTTCCAGTCCTACAACCTCTTCCCGCACATGAGCGTGCTGCGCAACGTCACGCTCGGGCCGCGGAAGGCGCTGCGCGTCCCGCGGGGCGAGGCCGAGAAGCGCGCGATCGAGCTGCTCGGGCGGTTCGGCCTCGCGGACAAGCGCGACGAGTACCCCGACCGCCTGTCCGGTGGCCAGCAGCAGCGCGTTGCGATCATCCGCGCGCTCGCCATGCAGCCGGACCTGCTGCTGCTCGACGAGATCACGAGCGCCCTCGATCCCATGCTGGTCGGCGAGGTGCTGCGCATGCTGCGCGAGCTCGCCGCGACCGGGATGACGATGGTGATCGCCACCCACGAGATGGCCTTCGCCCGCGACGTGGCCGGCCACGTGTGCTTCCTGGACGCGGGGCGCATCCTCGAGCAGGGCCCGCCGGACCAGATCCTCGTCGAGCCGGCCGAGGAGGCGACGCGGCGCTTCCTCGAGCGGGTGCTCGACAGCGGGCGGCTCCCCGCGCCGGGCGGGGCGCCGCAGCCGGGCTCAGCGCCCCGGTGAGCGCCAGTTCGGCCGCTGGTAGCGCGCGCTGAAGCCGGAGCGGAGGATGTTCCGGTAGGACGGCCCCGGCCGGCCCTCCACCGGGGCGCCGGTCTCGGTGACCACGAGCGCGCAGCCCAGCTCGCCGGCCCGCGCGACGCGGCGGGCGATCAGCGCGCCCTGTGCGCCCCGCCCCCGCTGCTCGGGGAGGGTCGCGCCGAGCCCGAGCCAGGCGACCGCGTCGGCGGCGTAGAGCGCCGCTGCGGCGACCGGCGCGTCGCCGTCCCAGGCGACGTAGCACGTCCAGCGCGGACGCCCGACGACGCCCGCGATCCACTCGCCCGCCCAGTCCGGCAGGCCGAACCCCTCCATCACGACGCGACCGAAGTCGGACGCCCACGTGGGCTCGACCGCGGCGATCGCGAGGTCCGTGCGGACGGGTGGCGGCGGCTGCACGGCGCGCGCGAACTTGACCCATGCCAGGTCCGCCGCGAACCCGCGGGCCCGCAGCCGGGCCGGCAGGTCGTGCGGGCGAGCCTCGGGCGAGAGGCCCACGGCGTAGCGGCAGCCCGCTGAGCGATAGAAGGCGTCGATCTCGTCGATGGCCCCCTCCGGAGCGGGCGCTCCGACGCCGAGGCCGACGACGTGGTTCAGCATCCGCACGCCCGGGAGCGCGGCGACGGCGCGGCACGTGGCCCCGGCCACCTCGACCGCGCGGATCCCGTACCGCTCCGCCAGCTCGGGCGGCGCGGCGCGGTGGAGGTCGGCGCAGGCCGCGGCCTCGACTCGCTCGAGCTCGACGACGCTCATCGCCGGACGATAGCCCCGTCCGGGCCGGCCGACGCCCGGGCAGGCGCCCGGCTACCCGGTCCCGAGCACCAGGTCGACGTCCGTGCCCTGGTTCACCGACGCGCCCGCGGCGGGGTTCTGGGAGGTGACGACCGGCGTGGCCGCCGGGGCGGTCGTGGTGCCAGTTCCGGTGGAGGCCGGTGGCGGCGGCTGCTGGACCGAGCCCACTCCGAGATTCGCGGCGCGCAGCGTGTTCGTCGCGTTGTTCAGCGTCTGGCCGACGACGTTCGGGACCGTGGCCTTCGCCTGGCCGCTGCTGACGACGAGGTTGACCGACGACCCGGGGGCCAGCTTGGTGCCCGCCGCGGGGTCCTGGGAGATCACGTCGTTGGACGCCACGGAGCTGCTCGCCTTCTGGCTGGTCGTGACTGCGAAGCCGGCCTTCGTGAGCGTGGAGCGCGCCGTGCTGACGGTCTCGCCCACGACGTTCGGCACGGACGTCGTCGCCGGGCCCCCGCTCACCAGCAGCGTGACGGTCGAGCCCTTGTCGACCTTCGTCCCGGCCGCGGGCTGGGTCGAGGCGACGTCCCCCTTCGCCACGTCAGCGCTCGAGGTGCCCCGCTGCACCGGAACGAGGTCCGCCTGCTTCATCGTCGCGGTGGCCTGGGCGGCCGTCTGGCCGGCGACGTTCGGGACGCTCACCTGGTCGTTGCCGCGCGTGAGGAAGTACGCAGCGAGCCCGCCCCCGACGAGCAGCAGGACCACGATCACCGCGACGACCCAGGGCCACGTGCGGCGCGGCTCTCGCGGAATCGGTGGGGGGGCCACGACCTCCGTGACCTGCGTCGAGCGGAGCGACGCCCGGAGGTCGTCCGCGAGCGCGCGCACCGACGCGTACCGGCCCGCGAGCGCGGCGGTCACGACCTCGTCGAGGGCCGGCGGGACGCGCGGCACGAGCGCCGAGGGCGGCGCCGGCGGCCGGCCGGACGGCGGCCGGGCGGTCAGCATCTCGTAGAGCGCGGCGCCGACCGCCGACGTCAGCGGCGCCTCCCCCATCGGGGCACCGCGGTCCGCGATCAGCGTGGCGCCGAGGACGATCCCCGAGCGGGTCACATACGCGTCCTCCGGCGTGAAGCTCACGTGGGTCGCGCCGGCGCGGCGGACGGCGTCGAGGCCCTCCAGCACGCCGATCGCGTGCCCGACCGCCTCCTCGGCGGGGATCGGCGCTGTGCGGCGGGTCACCGCCGCGAGGGTCTCCGCGTCGATGCGGTCGGAGACCAGGAACGCGGCGCCGTCGAGCACGCCCTCGTCGTGCACGTTGGCGACGCCCCGGTGGTCCGCGCGGGCGAGCGCGGACACGTCGTCCCGGAAGCGGGCCATGGCAGCCTCGTCGCGGGGGTCCAGCGCGACGACCGTGAGCGTCACGAGCCGGTCGAGCGACCGGTCCTGGGCCAGGTACGAGCGCGCCGGGCGCGCGTCGCCGACCGGGCGGATGACCTCGTATCGGTCGGCGACCAGGTCGCCGGGGTTGAGCTCCACGCGCGGGTGCGCTCCCTCGCCGGGCTAGTGGCTCGCCGCCTCCTCGGAGGCGATCAGGCCGATCGCGACGAGGTCCGCCGGGTGGACCCAGGCGTCGGCGAGGTGGAAGCCGTTCGCGCGGAAGATCGACTCCCGCAGCGGGATGGCCCACCGGTGCTCGATCAGCGCGATCGCGGCGGCCGTGTTCGGCGGGATGGCCTCGTCGGCGTACCAGATGTCGTCGCCGGAGAGCACGTGGCCGCCACCCTCGAGCGCGGCCGCTCCCAGCTCCGCGCCGACCTCGGCGCCTTCCTCGCCGCCCGCGCCCAGGCCGATGAGGGCGCCGACGAGCGCGCCGAACTCCTCCTGCTCCTCCTGGGTGAGGTCCGAGTGCTGGTAGCGCTCGAGCGTGCCGTCCTCGTGCTTGTAGACGACCAGCAGGTCGATCAGCCGGATGACGTCGCTCTCGCGCAGGCGCGCGAGCTCCGCCCTGACCTCGCCGCGGAACTGTGGGTCGTCGAACCCGATGATCAGCAGCTGAATCGGTCCCATCGCCATGCTCGCGCTCCCTTCGGGCTCCCCACAGGTCACGCCGAATATACGCCCGCCGCCGTCCAGTGGCACCCCGCGCTCAGCCGGTCCCGCTCCCCACGGAGGCGGCGTGGATCGCGCGGATCGCGTCGATCGTGTCGGCCTCGGCGGCCGGCTTGTCCGGACGATGCCGGCGGACCCGCGCGAAGCGCAGCGCCAGCCCGCCGGGGTAGCGGGGGCTCGCCTGGACGCCGTCGAAGGCGACCTCCACGACCAGCTCGGGTCGCACGTGGACGACGTGACGGTCGCGCGAGACCTCGAGCTCGAGCAGGCGCTCGGTCTGCCAGGCGAGCATCGCGTCCGTCAGGCCCTTGAACGTCTTCCCGAGCATCACGTGGCCGCCCGACGGGTCGCGCGCGCCGAGGTGGAGGTTGCTGAGCGTGCCGCGCCGGCGCCCGTGGCCCCACTCCGCCGCCAGCACGACGAGGTCGAGGGTGTGGACCGGCTTGACCTTGAGCCAGCGGGAGCCGCGCCCCCCGGCCTCGTAGGGGGCGTCGAGCGCCTTGACCATGACCCCCTCGTGCCCACGGGCCAGGGTGTCGGCGAAGAACGCCGTGGCCTCGCCCGCGTCCTCGGTGACGATGCGCGGCACCCGCAGCGCCGCGGGCACCGCCAGCCGCAGGGCCTCGTCGCGCTCGGCCCCGGGCCGGTCGATGAGGTCCTCGCCGTCCAGGTGGAGGACGTCGAAGGCGAGGAGGGAGAGCGGGAGGGCGAGGCTCGCCTCCGCGACGCCCAGCCTGGTGCCGGCCCGCGCGGCAGTGACCTGGAAGGGGTGCGGGCGGCCGTCCGCCCGCAGCGCGAGCGCCTCGCCGTCGAGCACGACTGACCGCAGCGGGAGGGCCCGCGCCGCCTCGGCGAGCTCGGGCAGGGCGCCGGTGACGTCGTCGAGGCTGCGCGAGAACACCGCCACCTCGTCGCCGTCGCGGTGGATCTGCACGCGCACCCCGTCGAGCTTCCACTCGACGCCAGCCGGTCCCGTGCGCGCGAGCGCCGCTCCGACGTCCTCGGCCGTGCCCGCGAGCATGGGCAGCACGGGCCGGCCGACCTCGAGGCCCACCTCGGCGAGGCCGGCGGCGCCGTCGGCCAGGGCGAGGTCGGCGAGCAGGCCGAGGCGCTCGCCGCGCGAGCCGGGCCCCGAGCAGGCGGCCATGGCCGACAGCGCGCGGTCCACGTCGGCGACCGAGAGCGAGGCCGTGTCCGCCGGGCCGGGGAGCCCTGCGAGCGAGGCCCAGCCGACCCCGAG
>DATFWK010000064.1:0-3654 GCA_035259345.1 Miltoncostaeaceae bacterium
ACGAGCGCCTCGACGCCGAGGCGCTCGAGCCGCGCGAGCGCCGCCGTGAGCGCCGCGGCGGTGCGCGGAGGCAGCCGCGGTGGCCTTTGTAAACTCAATCGGTGCCCGATCGCTTCTTCATCACCACGCCGATCTACTACGTGAACGCCGAGCCGCACGTCGGCCACGCGTACACGACGATCATGTCCGACATCCTCGCCCGGCATCACCGCCAGCGCGGGGAGGACGTCTTCTTCCTGACGGGCACGGACGAGCACGGCGACAAGATCGCCCGCGCGGCCGAGGCCGCCGGCCGGACCCCCAAGGAGCACACCGACGTGCTCTCGGCGGAGTTCCGTGAGCTCTGGGGCACGCTCGGGCTCTCGTACGACTTCTTCATCCGCACGACCGACCCGGAGCACATCGCGGGCGTCCAGGCGTTCGTCCAGCGCATGTACGAGGCGGGCGACATCTACCGGGGCTCGTACGGCGGCTGGTACTGCACGTCCTGCGAGGCCTTCTACACGGAGGAGGAGCTGCTCGAGGGCCACCGCTGCCCGCAGCACCTGATCCCCGTGGAGTGGGTGGAGGAGGACAACTGGTTCTTCCGCCTCTCCGCCTACCGGGACCGCCTGCTGGCCCACTACGACGCCCACCCGGACTTCGTCCGCCCGCACCACCGCGCCCGCGAGGCGCGGCGGATCATCGAGGGACTGGAGGACGTGTCGATCTCGCGCGCCAACGTGCGCTGGGGGGTCGACGTGCCCTGGGAGCCCGGGCAGGTCATCTACGTCTGGATCGACGCGCTGCTCAACTACTACACGGCACTCGCCTACGCGCGGCCGGAGGACCTGACCGAGCGGCTCTGGCCGCCCGACCTCCAGGTGCTCGGCAAGGACATCCTCAAGTTCCACGCGGTCATCTGGCCGGCGATGCTGATGTCGGCCGGCGTGGCGCTGCCCCGCGGGCTCTTCGTGCACGGCTTCGTGCTCAAGGGGGGCGAGCGCCTCAGCAAGACGACCGGCAACCTCATCGACCCGCTGATCTACGTGCGCCGGTACGGCCTCGACGCGCTGCGCTACTACCTGGCGCGCGAGATCCGCTTCGGCGAGGACGGGAGCTTCTCCGAGGAGGGGTTCGAGGCCCGCTACACCGGGGAGCTCGCGAACGAGCTCGGGAACCTGCTCTCGCGGACCGTCGCGATGGTCGAGCGATACCGCGACGGCGTCGTGCCCGACGACCCCGGCGACGACGCGGCGCTCGCCGCGGAGGTCGCGGAGCGGGTGCTCGCGGTGCGCGCGGCCTTCGACCGCGTGGACGTCACCCAGGCGGCGGAGGAGGCCTGGCGCCTGGTACGCCGCCTGAACCAGCTGGTCGAGGAGCGCGCCCCGTGGGTGCTCGCGCGCGATCCCGAGCGGGCACGAGAGCTCGACCAGGCGCTCGCCAGCCTGGCGGAGGGGCTGCGCGCGGCCGCCGTGCTGCTCTGGCCCTACATCCCCGACTCGGCCGAGCGGGTGCTCGCCACGATCGGCCAGCCGCCGGAGCACGTCGAGCTCGCGCGGGCCGCCTGGGGCGCCGGGGTACCGGGGGCGAGGGTCGTCCCGGGGGAGCCGCTCTTCCCGCGCCTCGACGAGGAGCGGGCGGCGTAGTCGACACCCACGCCCACCTCGCCTCCTGCGAGGCGGAGCCCGCCGAGCTCGTGGCGGCCGCCCGGGCGGCGGGGGTGGAGCGCATCGTGACCATCGGCACCGGCCGCGCCTCGAGCGAGCAGGCGCTGCGGCTGGCGGACCGCCACGACGAGGTCTTCGCGGCCATCGGCGTGCACCCCCACGACGCCGATGCGTTCGGCCCGGCGGACGAGCGGTGGATCCGGGAGCTGGCGTGCCACCCGAAGGTCGTGGCGATCGGGGAGTGCGGGCTCGACTTCTTCCGCGACCACGCCGCGCGCGACGCCCAGCGGCGGGCCTTCGCGGCGCAGATCGGGCTCGCGCGCGAGCTCGGGCTGGCGCTCGTCGTCCACACCCGGGCCGCCGAGGACGAGACGCTCGCGATGCTGGCGGCCGACGCCGGCGGCCTCGTCGTCGTCCTCCACTGCTTCTCGATGGCGGAGCGCGTCGACGAGGTCGTGGAGGGCGGGTACCTGACGAGCTTCGCGGGGCAGCTGACCTTCCCCAACGCGACGGACCTCCAGGCCGCGGCCCGGCGGCTGCCGGAGGACCGGCTGCTCGTCGAGACCGACAGCCCGTACCTGGCCCCGGTCCCGCGGCGGGGCCGTCCGAACCGGCCGGAGTACGTCGCCCACACGCTGCGGTTCCTCGCAGGCCTGCGGGGGACGGCCCTGGCCGCCATGGACGCCCTCACGACGGCGAACGCGGCGCGGGCCTTCGGCTGGCAGGGGTGAGCTCCGAGGCCGAGGGGCCCCCGCGGGCCGGGACCCGGCGGCTGCTCGCCGAGCACGGCGTCCGCCCGGACACGGACCTCGGCCAGCACTTCCTGCTCGACGAGAACCTGGCGGACCTCGCCGTTCGCAGGGGCCGGGTCGGGCCGGACGACGTCGTGCTCGAGGTCGGGCCAGGGCTGGGCACGCTGACCGCTGGGCTGGCCCGGTCGGCCGCCTGCGTCCACGCGATCGAGATCGACGAGCGCCTGCGCCCGGCGCTCGAGTCCGTGCTGGAGGGCCACGACAACGTGCGCCTGCGCTTCGCCGACGCGATGCGGGTGGATCTTGCGGCGCTGGACCCGGCGCCGACGCGCGTCGTGGCGAACCTGCCGTACTCGATCGCCACGCCGCTCGTGCTCGAGACGCTCTGGCAGCTCCCGGGGGTCGGCGCATGGTGCGTGATGGTCCAGCGCGAGGTCGCCGATCGCTGGCTCGCGCCCCCTGGCTCTCGCCTCTACGGGGCGCCGTCGGTGCTGCTGCAGCTGGCCGCCCGCCAGACGTTCCTCCGGGCCGTCGGGCCCCAGGCGTTCATCCCCCGTCCCCGCGTCGAGTCGGCGCTGGTCGCGCTGGAGCGGGTCGCGCCCGGCCCCGGCCCCGCGGTGCGCTCGCTCGTGCATGCGGCGTTCGCGACTCGACGGAAGACGCTGGTGAACGCCCTCTCGGCGGCCGGGCGAGACCGGGAGCAGGTCGCGCGGGCGCTGGACGCGCTCGGCATGCCGCCGGCCGTCCGGGCCGAGGCGCTTCCGCCGGCCGCCTTCCCCGAGCTGGCGCGGGAGCTTTCGTGGACCGCCTGACGCTGGCCGCGCCGGCGAAGCTCAACCTGCGGCTGCTCGTCGGGCCGCTGGGCGCGGACGGCTACCACCCGGTGCGGAGCCTCATCGTCGCGCTGCCGGACCTGGCCGACACCGTGACCGTGGAGCGGGCGGCCGAGCGCTCGGTGGCCTGCGAGGGCATGGACGGGCCGGCGAACCTGGCCTGGCATGCGCTCGATGCCCTGGAGCGCCGGGTGGGGGCGCTGCCGCCGCTCGCGGTCCGGATCGTCAAGCGGATCCCGCCCCAGGCCGGCCTCGGCGGCGGCTCGAGCGACGCGGCTGCGACGCTCGTCGCCGCCGATCGCCTGCTCGGACTCGGCCTGGACGCGAAGGAGCTGGAAACGGTGGCGGCCGAGGTCGGCTCGGACGTCCCGTTCTTCGTGCGCGGCGGGGCGAGCTGGGCCGCCGGGCGCGGCGAGATGC
>DATFWK010000065.1:0-10223 GCA_035259345.1 Miltoncostaeaceae bacterium
AGATACGGCTCCCAGGCCTTCGGCCGGTGCGGCGCGGCGACGGTGATGAACACCGACGGCGCGGGCGCCCGCGGCGAGCGCTTGGGGAACATCGCGATCTCGTTCGGGAGGCTGTCGCCCTTGCGCGAGTTGCACGGCGCGCAGGAGGTGACGACGTTGTCCCACGACGACCGGCCGCCGCGGCTGCGCGGCACGACGTGGTCCACGGTGAGCTTGTTGCCCGCACCGCAGTACTGGCAGCGGTACTCGTCGCGGGCGAACAGCGCGCGCCGGGTGATCTTCCGGGCCTCGTAGCGCGGTACCCGGACCAGGTAGACGAGCCGGATCACGTGCGGCTTGACGAAGCTGGAGGAGGCGGTGCGAATGCGCAGATGCGACTGCTCAAGCACCTCGGCCTTCTCCTTGAGCAGCAGGACCACGGCACGCTGAAGCGAGCAGACGTTGATCGGCTCGTAACTCGCATTCAGCACCAGGACCTGGTGCGCCATCGCGCCTCCGCTCGAAACCCCGCGCCGCTCCGGCGCCGAACGGAGTTTAGCTACCTCCGTCCCCGGCGGGATACGAGCCCAGGAACCGGACCTCGGCCACGCCCTGCTCCTCGATCGCGCGGATCGCGGCGTCCACCGCCAGGTCCCGCGGACGGGAGCCCTCCATGTCGATCAGGAACACGTAGCGGCCGAGGCCGGTCTTGGCCGGGCGGCTCTCGAGCTTGATCAGGTTGACGGCCCGGAGCGCGAACTCCTGGAGGATCGCGAGCAGGCCGCCGGGACGGTCGCGCGGCGGGGAGCAGACGATCGACGTGACGAACCGGCCGGGCCCCAGCGCCGCCACCGGCTCGAGCCCGACGAGCACGAAGCGGGTGGCGTTCTCCCGCGTGTCCTCGATGTCCGCGGCGAGCACCTCGCAGCCGTAGAGATCGGAGGCCCGCAGGGTGCCGATCGCCGCCCAGGCCTCTTCGGAGCCGCTCACCGTCCGCACGGCGTCGGCCGTCGAGTTGGCCGCCAGGATCTCGACGCCCGGGAGCCGCTCCCGGAGGAAGGCGCCGCACTGCGCGGTCGCGTGGGGGTGCGAGAGCACCCGCGTGATCTCGGGCATCTCGAGCGGCGTGCGCGCGATCAGGTGGTGGCGGACCGGGTGGACGACCTCGGCCCGGATCACGAAGGGCGCCTCGCCGAAGGCGAGCAGGTCCAGCGTCCCGTTCACCGACCCCTCGATCGCGTTCTCGATCGGGACCAGGGCCTCCGGCACCTCGCCGGCGGCGACGGCCTCGAAGCAGCCGACCACGGTCGGGAACGGGACCAGCTCCTTGCCGCCGTTCGGGCCGAGCAGCCGCAGCAGCGCCTCCTCGGCGAACGTGCCGGGAGGCCCGAGGTAGCCGACCCTCACGCCGCCTCGCCCCCGGCCACCGGGTCGCCCATCGCGAGGGCGACGGCGCGCTCCTCCTCCGGCGAGAGGCGCTGGCTGGCGACCCCGCCGGCGAGCTCCTTCAGGTACACGCGCGCGTGGTCGCGGGCATGCAGTGAGGTCACGACGGCGCCGGTTCGGGTCGCGTCGAGCAGCGCGATCGACCACGACTGCTGGCCGCCCATGTCACGGTAGGCGTCGTAGCGGACGAGGCCCTGGAAGCGCAGCGCGCCCCGCAGACGGTCGTCCGTCGCCCGCTGGCGGGCGTCCGACTGGTCGCGGAGCGAGCGCAGCTCGTCCTCGACGCGGTCGAGCCCGCGCTGGAGGGAGGCCTGGCGGTCGACCAGCCCGGCCCGCGCCCCCTCCGGCAGGAGCACCTGCTGGTCGTGGCGGACCTGCCGCAGCGTCCGCCACATGAGCCCGCAGATGATCAGCGCGATCACGCCGGGCGCCGCGGCCGCGATCGCGACCCAGAGAGCCACGTGGTCCCGCATCAGTCGCCGGCCGGCCGCGCCCCGATCACGAGAGCGTGAAGGAGATCGTGTACTGCGCGCTGTTGTTGGCCGTCGACTTCTCCTCGGGCAGCGGCTCGACGTTCACCCGCAGCGTGCTCTTGCCGCTGACGTACGGCGTCGCCGGGCCCGGAAGCGTGACGGTCTTGTCCTGGCTCGGGTCGATCTGGGCGATGGTCGCGCGCTGGGTCTCGCCGTTCGGGTTGTCCGGCGTGACGTACGTGGTGCTGACCGGGATGCCGAACTCGACGAAGTCGCCGCCGTTCTCGACGGTGACCTCCCACTTCACGTCGCCGCTGGCCTGCAGCGTGGTCGTCTGGCCGCCGCCGAGGAGCTGCGTCCGCTTGCCCCCGATCACCGCGACGACCTTCACCAGCCCGAGCCCGTGGGCGTTGCCGCCGGTCGTGCTGGTGGTGCCGGACGTCGGGCGCGTGCGCTTCAGGCTGTCGATCAGGCCCTTCGCGCCCACCTGGGACGCGAAGTCACCGGTACCGCCCGGAAGGAACTCGGACTGGGCGAGCGTCAGGCCCTTGATGCGGTCGCGCTTCATGGCCGCGTTTGCCAAGTCGGTGAACGAGTTGGAGTAGAGGACGTCGCTCGCGGCCACCAGGCGCAGCGGCTGCGCGAGCAGCGCCGCCGCGGTGTTGTCGTCCTTGCTCTTCACGGCGGCGTCCACGGCGTCCGGAAGCTTCGCGACGCCGCGCTGGCGCAGCCGGAGGGCGAGCAGGAAGCTCTGCTGGGCCTCCTTCATCTTGCTTGGAGGGTTGAGGTCGTCCGCGTTCGTCACGAGCTTGTCCGCCTGGGCAGCCAGCGTCTGGAGCTGCTTCTCGATCTGGGCCGGGTTCTGCCGGGCGTCGTTCTGCAGCAGCGTGCGCAGCGTGCGGCCCTGCTGGAACGACTGCTGGGCGATCGTGTTGGCGGACGCCACGTACTTCTTGTATGAGCTGACGAGGCGGTCGCGCTGGCAGCCGCGCACCGTCGTGACGATGATCAGGATGACGACGGCGAGGATGCCCAGGGCGATGAGGATGCGCACCGCCGGCTGCTGCAGCACGGCGGCGCCGCCGCCCCCCGATCCACCTCGGCCCGAGCGGCGGGAGCGCCGGGTTCGTCGCCCATCCGGGTCGGACGAGCCCTCCTCGAACGCCTCGATCTCCTCGCCTGCGGCCCGCTCGTCCTCGTCCTCGAAGAACGACACGTCAGCGGCGACCTGGGGCGTTGGCTCTTGGCGATCGGCAGCTCACGACGGGTGCGGTGGAGGTGGGCGAGGGGGGACTCGAACCCCCAAGCTCGTACGAGCACTAGACCCTGAACCTAGCGTGTCTACCAATTCCACCACTCGCCCGTGGCGTCCTGCTCTCAGGGTCGCAGGATGCTACCACGAGGTTGACGAAGTGAATCCTCTGTGACGGCGCACGCAAACCCGCTGCAATCCCCGGTTCTCGGCCGGTACGAGATGGGCCCCGTGATCGGCCGTGGAGCGGCCGCGCGGGTGTACCGCGCGCGCGATCTGTGCACCGGCGACCGGGTGGCGGTGAAGGAGATCCCGATCGACCTCGACATGGCCCGCCGGGCGGGCGCCGAGGTGCGCGCGGCGGCGCGGCTCTCCCATCCCAACGTCGTGCGCCTGCTCGACTGGGGCGAGGACCACGTCGCGCTCTACCTCGTCAGCGAGCTCGTCGAGGGGCCGAACCTGGCGCAGGTGATGCGGGACGGCGGGGCGGCCGCGGCGCCCGCCGCGCTCGCCGGCGTCACGGCGGACGTGCTCGAGGGGCTGGACCACGCCCACCGCAGGCGCATCGTCCACCGCGACGTCAAGCCGGCCAACGTGCTGGTCGACCGCGACGGGCGCGGGCGCCTCGCCGACTTCGGCGTCGCGCGCATTGCCGGCGAGGCCGGCGTCACGGCCACCGGCGGGCTCGTCGGCACGGTCGCCTACATGGCGCCTGAGCAGGCCTCCGGCGACCCGGTGGGGCCGCCGGCCGACGTCTACGCCGCCTGTCTCGTGCTCTACGAGGGCCTGACCGGGCGGAACCCGATTGCCGGCGGCAGTCCCTCCGAGACCCTCCGTCGCGCCGCGCGCGCCGAGATCCCGCCGCTCGCGCGCGTCCGCCCGGACCTGCCGCCGGGGCTCTGCCGAGCGGTCATGAGCGGCCTCGACCGGGCGCCGGAGCGCCGGCCGCCCGCGCTCGAGCTGGCCCGTGCCCTGCGCTCCGAGATGCCCGGCCTCCGCCGCGCGGTCACCCCGCGGTCCAGGCTCGCCAGGTTCGCACCGGCCGTCGCGTCCGGCGTGCTGGCTGGATCGATCGTCGCCGCGGTCGTCGCGGCGACGACGGCGGCGGCACCCGGGGCGGTCGCCCTGGCCGGCCTCACGGCCGGCGGCCTGGTGGCGGTGGCGCCCTGGCCGGCGCTCGTCGTCCTGACCGGCCTCGCGCTCGCGGCCGGCACCCGCGACGCCCCGGGAGCCTCGTTGCTGCTCGGCGTGCTGGCCCTCGTCCTCATTCTCCCGGCCCGGCGAATGCGCCACGCGGCGCTCGTGCCGGCGCTCTGGCCGCTCGCGGCCACCCTCGGCCTGCTCCCGGCCGCGGTCGCGGTGACCGGCGCGCTGCCGTCGTGGCGATGGCGGCTCTGGGCTGCGGTGAGCGGCGTGCTCGCCACCGTGGCGTGGCAGCTGCTGCGCGGCGCGGACCCGGTGCTGGTCGGAGGCAGGCGGCTCGCGTCCACGTCCGAGGCCGTCCGCGACGTCCCGTCGCCACTGGTCGCGGCTCAGGAGCTGGCAGCGCCGCTCCGGCACCGGCCCGAGCTTGGCGCCATCGCGCTCGTCCTCGTCGCCGCGGCCCTAGCCTTCCCGCTCGTGCGCCTTGCCCGCCCGGCCGGGCCGCGCGTGGTCGCCGGAATCGCCTGGTGCGCGGTGCTCGGGGCGGCCGTCGTGGCCGCCGGCGGCTCGACCCAGGCCGCGATGGGGGCGCTGATCCCCTCTTGTATACTCGTTTCGTCCTGGGCCGCCCGCCCGTGGCGCCTACTCGCCCGCCGCGACGACCGGCGTCGTACAGCGACACTTCGCGGGCCCTCCGCCGAGCGTTTGCCCGTCAGATGAGCGTACTCCGGACGATCGAGCAGAAGATTGAGGGCGCCGTCGAGCGCACGTTTGGGCGCCTGTTCCGGGGGCACGTCGAGCCCGTCGAGCTCGCTCGCAAGCTGGCCCGCGAGATGGAGGACCACAAGACGGTCTCGGTGTCCCGGGTCTACGTCCCGAACGAGTACGTGATCTACCTCTCGAAGCTGGATCGCGAGCGGCTGTCCTCGTTCGAGAGCTCGCTGATCGTCGAGCTGCAGACCTACCTGGCCGACACCGCCCGGCACGAGGGCCTGACGATGCTGTCGGAGCCCCGGGTCCGGATGGAGACCGACGCGGACCTGCGCATCGGCGAGTACGGCATCGCGTGCCGCGTCGTCGACCCGCCCGCCGAGCCGCCCCCGCCGCCGCTGGCCGACCCCTTCGCCGGGCACTTCTCGGCACCCATCGAGGCGCCCCTGGTGACCGCGGAGGCCGAGCCGGCCGACGCTCTTGGCGCCGTGGACGCCGAGCCGGTCCTGGACGCGGAGCCTGCCGCGGACGTCGCCGAGGCGGAACCGGCCGAGGCACCCGCGGAGGACGCGGAACCCGAGCCGCCTGAGGCCCCCGCCGAGGAGGCGGAGCTCGAGGAGGACGTGGACCTCACGACGCGGACGCCCGAGGACGCCCCGGCGGAGGAGCCGGCGCCGGTCGCCGCCGCGGCCCCGCTGCCGCCCGTCGCGCCGCCGCCCCGCCCCGCGGCGCCCCCGCCGCCGTCCACCTACGAGCCCCTGGTCGGCGTCAGCGGCACCCAGATCCTGTCCGCCGAGGAGCTGCAGGCGGCCGGCCTGGCGCAGGAGGAGCTCAACCTCGTCGTCGAGGGCCGCCGCCACAGGGTGTCGAAGCGCGTGACGGTCATCGGGCGCAGCCGCGACTGCGACGTCGTGGTCGCCGACAGCAACGCGAGCCGCCGCCACGCGGAGGTCCGCCACGTCGGGATGGACTACCACCTCGTCGATCTCGGCTCCACGAACGGGACCCTCCTGAACGGGCAGCGGGTCCAGCGCCAGGCGCTGGCGGACGGCGATCGGATCGTGCTCGGCACCACGGAGATCGTCGTCGAACTCGTCGCGTGACCGAAACCGGGCTGATCATCGCCGAGGTCGCGTTCCTCGTGCTCCTTTACCTTTTCATCTGGACCGTCGTGCGCTCCTCGACGCGCTCGATCCGGGAGCCGGCCCCGCCGCCCGCGCCGCGAGCCGAGCCGCGCCCCCGTGAGGACACGTCCCCGCATCCCGTCGTCCGGGCCGAGGCCCCGGCCGGGTCGCCGCGCGTGACCGCGTCCCCGCCCCCGGTCGCGGTACCGGCGGACGGCCGGGCCGGCGCGATCGACGGGGTCGCGACCCAGCGGGAGCGGGCGCCCGCGCCCGAGCTCGACTTCTCCGCGAACCTCCACCCGCGGCTGGTCGTCGAGCGCTCGCCGTCGCTCACCTCCGGCACCGAGGTGGAGCTGAAGCGCGGCCTCACGATCGGGCGCTCGCGCTCGAACGGGATCCCGGTGAGCGACGCCTTCGTGTCGCACATGCACGCCCGGGTCTTCCCGCACGGCCAGTTCTTCTACATCGAGGACCTCGGCTCGACGAACGGCACCTACCTCAACGGGCGCCTCATCGCCGGGCAGACCCAGCTCAAGATGCGGGACGTCATCCGCCTCGGCGAGACCGTCCTGCGCTACGAGGAGTAGCCGTGGCGGGTCTCCGCGTGGTCGAGGTGGCGTGCGCCTCCGACACCGGCAGGGTGCGAAGCCACAACGAGGACCGCTCGCTGGCGGATCCGCCCCTGCTCGCCGTCGCCGACGGGATGGGCGGGGCCGCCGCGGGCGAGGTCGCCGCCCAGGTCGCGGTGGAGGCCCTCGCGGACCTCGGTGGCGCCGGCCGCGAGGAGCTGCGCGAGCGCATCCGCCACGCCAACCGCTCCATCTGGGACATGGCCGACGCCGACCCTGACCGGGCGGGCATGGGCACCACCCTGACGGCCGCCCTGCTGGGCGAGGGCGGCGTGACGCTCATGCACGTCGGCGACTCGCGCGCCTACCTGCTCCGTGCCGGCGAGCTGCGGCAGCTCACGGACGACCATTCGGTGGTCGCCGAGCTCGTGCGCCAGGGCGCGCTCGCGCCCGAGGACGCCGAGCGCCATCCCAACCGCAACATCATCACGCGGGCGCTCGGCACGGACAGCGAGATCCAGATCGACGAGACGGACCTCGACCTCCAGCCCGGCGACGTCGTGCTGCTCTGCACTGACGGGCTTTCGGCCATGGTCCGCGACGAGGACATCGAGCGCCTGCTGCGCGAGGCGCCCAGCCTCCAGGACGGTGCCACGCTGCTCGTCGAGGCGGCGATCGACGCCGGCGGCCTCGACAACGTGACCGTGGTGCTGGGCCGGATCGGCCCGGAGGACGGCGATGCGGCCGAGGCTGCAGCGCCGCCGCCCGTGACGGCTCCGGTCGAGGACGGCGTCACCGGGGAGATGCCCGCCGTCCGCCCGGCCTCGGCGCCGATCCCGCGGGCAGGCGACATGCGCCGCATCCCGTCGTCCACCCAGAGCGTGCCGAAGAGCTCGCGCCCGGCCCGGGTGCTCGAGGGGACCTCCCGCCAGCGGCGCGGACGGGGGCGGCGTGCGGCCCTGGTCGTTCTGGCCGTGCTCCTGCTCGCAGGCGCGGGCCTCGCATGGGTCGCCTCCCGTACCTACTGGGTGGACGCCGCGAGCAGTGGCGAGGTGCAGGTTTACCACGGCATCCCGCTCAGCATCGGCGGCCTCAAGCTCTACTCCACGGCCGGCGACACCGGCGTGGAGGCCCAGGCGGTCCGCGCGGTGGACCCCTCCGCGCTCGGGCGCGCCTGGCTCGGCCAGGGCGACGCCGTCGAGCGGGCCGGGGGGCTGGTCTGGCGCGTCGGCCTGCCGGCGGTCGCCGTGATCCAGCCGCCGGCGCGGCCCGGGGGGGCGAGGTGATCTCCCAGCGCACGCGCGAGGCGGGCTTCATGGTGGCCCCCGCCCTGGCGGGCGTGGTGGGCATCGGCGCGGTCGCGGCCGCGCGCGCGGACACCCTCGACCTCAGCCCGCTGCCCGGAGCGGTCGCCGTGCTCGCGGTGTTCCTGGCGATGCACTTCGCGCTCCGCATCCGCGCGCCGTACGCGGACCCGTACGTCCTGCCGCTGGTGGGCCTCCTGACGGCGATCGGGCTGGTGGAGCTCAACCGCATCAGCCCGCAGTACGCCCTCGACCAGGTCATCTGGGTCGGCGTCGGCGGCGCGGTGTTCCTCGGGGTGCTCGCCTTCCTCCCGGACCATCGCGTGCTCGAGCGATATCGCTACATCATCGGGCTCACCGCGATCGGGTTGCTCGTCGTCACGATGGCCGTCGGCACGAGCATCAACGGCTCCAAGCTCTGGATCCGCGTGGGCGGGGGCCAGACGATCCAGCTCGGGGAGCTGGCGAAGGTGCTGATCGTGATCTTCCTCGCCGGCTACCTGCGCGACCGGCGCGAGCTGCTCGCCATCCCGACCGAGCGGCGGTTCGGCGTGCCGCTGCCGCCGATGCGCCATCTGGCGCCGGTGATCGCGTTCGTCGCCGCGGCGCTGGCCGTCGTCGCCGTGCTCAACGACTTCGGCACCGCGCTCCTGTTCGTCGGGGTCTTCCTCGCGATGCTCTACCTCGCCACGGGCCGGGTCGCCTACCCGGCGATCGGCCTGGGCTTCTTCGCGGTCGGCTCGGTGCTCGTCTACCTCGCCGTGCCGCGCATCCACGAGCGCATCACCGGATGGGTCAACCCGTTCGGCCACGCCCAGACCGAGGGCTACCAGCTGGTCCAGTCGCTGCAGGCGCTCGGCGACGGCGGGCTCTTCGGCCGCGGCCTCGGCCAGGGGTTCCTGCTGACGACGGACGGCCGGACGGTCATCCCGGAGCTTCGGACCGACTTCATCTTCTCCGCCGTCGCCCATGAGCTCGGCTACGTGGGCGCGGTGGGCGTGCTGATCCTGTTCCTGCTGCTGGCCTCGCGCGGGATCGCGATCGCCTCCCAGGCCAACGACGGCTTCTCGAAGCTGCTCGCCGGCGGCCTGACGGCCGTGCTCGCGCTGCAGGCGTTCCTCATCGTGGCGGGCATCGTGCGCCTGGTGCCGCTCACCGGCGTGACGCTGCCGTTCATGAGCTACGGCGGCTCGAGCGTCGTCACGAACTTCGGCCTGATTGCGCTGCTGCTCGTGGTCAGCAACCGGGCAAACGCCCCGGCGAGGCCTCCCGAGCCCGTGGAGGACGAGGCGTGAACCGCTCGCTCAGGCGCCTCTACCTGGCGATGGCCGGCGCATTCGGCCTGCTCATCCTCTTCCTGGGCTACTGGCAGGTCGTCGCCGCCGGGAGCCTCGAGAAGCGCCGCGGCAACCCGTTCGTCGCGGAACGAGAACAGCGCGTGGACCGTGGCAGGATCATCAGCGTGGACGGCAAGCTCCTCGCGGTCAGCGTGCCCGCCCGGCAGAATGGGCAACGGGTCTTCGTGCGCCGCTACCCCCTGGGCAGCCTCGCCCCGCACGTCGTCGGCTACGCGACGGTCGAGCAGGGCAAGACCGGCATCGAGAGCACGTACAACCGCTACCTCGCCGGCAGCTACGGCACCCAGCCGCTGCTCCAGCGGCTGAACCTGGCCTCCAAGCAGGGCGCCGACGTCCAGCTGACGCTCGACACGCGGGTCCAGCAGGCGGCGAACGAGGCGCTCTCGGGCAAGATCGGCGCCGTCGTCGCCCTCAGGCCCGGCACCGGGGAGATCCTCGCGCTCGCCTCCGCCCCGACCTTCAACCTGAACCGCGTCGCCACCCACTTCTCGGAGATCGCGAAGCGCACGGACGGGCCGTTCTTCTCGAGGGCGACCCAGGGCCGGGAACCGCCCGGCTCGACGTTCAAGCTGGTGACGGCGTCCGCCGCGCTCGAGTCGGGCCGCTACACGCCGAGCTCGCGCTTCGACGACACCGGGAGCTTCGTGGTGAACGGCCGCCCGATCACGAACTTCGGCGGCGCCCGCTACGGGCCCCACGACCTGACGACCGCGCTCACCAAGTCGATCAACACGACGTTCGCGAAGATCGGCGCGGACCTGGGGCCGGGGCCGCTCGGCGCGAAGATGACGGCCTACGGCATCGGCGCCCGCTCGCCGCTGAAGGACCTGCCGCCGAACCAGGTCGCCACCTCAGGGCGCCTCG
>DATFWK010000066.1:0-3723 GCA_035259345.1 Miltoncostaeaceae bacterium
CCCCGAGCCAGGGCCGGACGTGCTGCCGCCGGCCGACCCCACCCCTGCGCCGGCGTTCGGGCCGGCGTGACAAGATGAGACGCGCATGATCGTCGCGCTCTTCATCGCCATCGGCCGCCTGCTGCGCTGGCCGCTGGCGCGTTTCCTGGTTCGCCGCTTCGGCCTGGCCTTCCCCGTGGCCAGGATCATCACCACCGCCCTGTTCCTCGGGCTGGCCGTGGCGCAGCGGGTGCTGCGCGCCCGCCGTTCCGTGCGACGGGCCGGTCGCCGCCGCAGGCGCTGAACGCTCAGCGCGGGGCGCGTCCGGCGGGTGCCGAGCGGGCCCTCTCCGCGGCCTTCGCGCTCGGCCTCAGCCCGGGCGCGGACCTCCTCGTGGTGAGCGACATCGCCGGCCTGGAGCTCCCGGCAGAAGCGGGATCGCGGTGGCACGGGCCCCAGCGCCGGTCAGAGCCGGCCTCGACGAGCTTCGCGCGCTCGCGGCCGGGGGCCGTGCCTGCCGCTGTGGGAGGGAGCGACCCGGACCGTCTTCGGCGAGGCCCGATCGTCGCGGCGAGCTTTCCTACCCGTCTCCCAGCAGCTCGTAGCGCCCGGAGCGGACGAGGCGGACGATGCCCTCCATGAGCGCCGCCGGGGCCCTGTAGTCCGGGTGGCTCCTGAAGAGCGCCGCGGCCGCATGCAGGCGCTCCATGTCCACCACCGCGCGTCGCACCGCCGGGTCGGCCCGGGGGTGTGTCGCGAACAGCAGCGCCTCGGGCGCTACCCTCCCGCGCTCGATCGCCCGGTCGATCCGGCGCCGGCACCGGCACGGTCGCGCCGGGTTCACGATGCCGCAGTTTCCGTCCATGAACGCGGCGAGCCGGCTGCGAGCACGCTCCAGGCGCTTGCGGAACGCCGCCGGGGTGATGCCGGTGATCGTCGCCGCCCGGCCGGAGTCGAGGGCGAAGACCTCGCCGAGGACGTAGGCCAGCCGGTGCTCGCGGTCCAGGCAGAGCAGCATCCCCTGTGTGCAGCCGATCTTGACCTCCTCCTCGAGCAGGCCCTCGTCGGGACCGTGCTCGCGCGGATCCGCGAGGCCCTGGGCAAGGTCGGCGGCGAACGCCTCGAAGGTGAGGTTTCGCTCCGCGCGCCGCTTCCGGGTTGTGAGGAGGTGGTTCGCGGCGACGCGGAACGCCCAGGTCGTGAACGCCGCCTCGCCGCGGAAGCTGTCGAGGCGGGTCACCAGCTTGACGAGGATCTCCTGGGTCGCGTCCTCGGCGTCCTCGGGATGCCAGAGCATCCGCACCGCCAGGTTGTAGATGCCGTCCGCAACCGCGCGTACGAGGTCGTCGAGCGCGCGCCGATCCCCGACCTGCGCCCGCCCGGCCAGGGCCGCGAGGTCAGCCTCGGCAAGCGCGCTCAGAGCGGGCATTCGGTCTCGGCCAGCGCCTTGAGGACGATCAGCTCGTGCCTGACGGCCTGCGCCTGGGCGTCGAAGACGCCCTCGGGCTGATCGCCCTGGAACTGCGTGAAGACGACCTCGCTGCCCGCGCCGTTGGCGAGGACGCGGGCGTGGGCCACAGCCTCGACCCCCGATGCGGGCTCCATGTGGAAGTCGACGACGCCGAGCTCATGGTCGACGACGTACCGGATGGGGACGCGGCCGCCGCTCGCGAGCTCGACCTCCCAGCCGTGCTCGGTCCTCGCGACCGACTTGGCGAAGCCGATCGCCCAGCGCGGGAGCGCGGCCGGCTCGGCGAGGATGGCGAGCACGCTCGCCGGGTGCGCTTCGATCGTGATGCTCGCGGTGTCGGATCGCATGGCTCTCTCCCGGGCTCGTGGGGTGGATTCCATCCGGTTCGACTCCATCGGCGAGTCGAGTGTGACGGAACCCGCGGCCGCGCGAGCGACGTCCGCGGGGCCGTGCTGGAGACGAGCGGCGAGATCAGCTTCATCCCGCCGCAGCGGGCCTCGTCCTCGTAGTCGGAGCCTCGCGCAACCGCGCCGAACAGGCGCCGGTCAGGGACTCGGGCGCCCCGCCCCAGGGCGCCCGAGCGGGGTGGCCCCTACGGGGTGATGCGGCCGGAGATCTGGGCCGCCGGCTTGATCGCCGCCAGCAGCACCGAGGCATTGCCGGCCTTGATCGCCGCGAGCTCCTTGGCGGTCGGGCGGAACGTCCCGCTGATCGGCGACGCGGGCTTCTTCGTGGAGAGCGTCACCGTGGACACCTTCACGCCGTTCTTCGTCGGCTCGATCTTCGCGGAGCTGAGCGTGCCCTTGAAGCCGGTGAACGTGATCGTGTACTTCATCATCCCGTTCTTCTCGAGGGTCCCGGTGAAGAGCCCGGATGCAGCCCCGAGGTGGACGCCCTTCTGGACGAGCGTCGCTTTGAAGACCGTGGTCTTGGTGGGCGTCGTCGTCTTCGACGGCGCCGTCGCAGCGGCCGCCAGGCCGCCTCCGGCGACGAGCAGCAGGATGGACCCCGTCGCGACGCCCCGGCGTATGACCTTCGTGTTCATCGATCGCCTCCGATGAGGGTGGTGCCAACCCGTCCGACGGTAGGCAGCCGACGATGAGAGGAGGATGAGTGCGGGCCGGCGCCGGGCTCACCCGGGCACGCGGATGCCCACGCGAGAGCCGCCCTCCGGCCGGTTCTCGGCGACCGCCTCGCCGCCGTGGGCCAGCGCGATCGCGCGCACGATCGCAAGGCCGAGCCCGGCTCCGCCGGTCCCCCGCGCACCCGGAGCGCGGGTGAACCGGTCGAAGGCTGTGGGGATCAGGTCCGGCGGGAACGAGCCCTCGTCCTCGACCCACAGCTCCACCCGGCCGCCGTCGCCGCCCTCGGCGCGGAGGGTCACGTCGCCGGTCCCGTGGCTTAGGGCATTGTCGACCAGGTTGCCGAGCGCCTGCTCCAGGCGCATGCGGTCGGCGAGGAGCGTCAGGCGGGCCGGCGAGCGGACCTCGAGGCGCCTGCCCTCGGCGTCTGCGCGCGCCTGGGCCCGGGCCGCCGCGGAGCGGAGCAGCTCGTCCGCCTCGAGCTCCTCCCGCGCGGCCACGAGTCGGTTCCGGTCGGCGCGGGCCATCACGAGCAGGTCGTCTGCGAGCCGGGCGAGCCGGTCCACCTCCTCGCCGACCGACGCGAGCGCCTCGTGGATCTCCGCCGGCCGGCGTCCCGGCCGGGCCGCCAGCTCGAGCTCCGCGCGGACGATCGCGAGCGGCGTCCTGAGCTCATGGCTCGCGTCGGCGGCGAACGCGCGCTCGCGCTCGAGCGCCTCGTCGACGCGCGCCAGCATCTCGTTGAGGGTCTCGCCGAGGCGCCGGATCTCGTCGCGCGCGGCCGGCACGGGCAGCCTGGCCTCGGGCTCCGTGCCGGAGATCTCGGCGGCGCGCCCGCGCATCGACTCGACCGGTCGCAGCGCGGCGCGGGCGACGAGGTAGCAGGCGGCGGAGGCAAGGACGAGCAGGAACGGCCCGCCCGCGAGGAAGAGCAGGCCGACCTCGTGCACGGCCCGGCGGCGCTCGACGAGCGGCGTGCCGACGACAACGACCACCGGCCGGCCGCCGGCGATCGCCGGCACCGCGAGCAGCCGCAGTGGGAAGCGGAGGCCGGGACGCGGGCCCTCCTGGAGCATGAGCCGGCGCCCGAGCGCGAGCCTGACCTGCGCGCGGTCGAGCAGCGGACGCGATCGCACCGGCCGCGTCGTGTCGAGCACCCGGCCGGTCGGGTCGATCACCTGGGCGAACGAC
>DATFWK010000067.1:0-23172 GCA_035259345.1 Miltoncostaeaceae bacterium
GAGCACGCCGAGTGGGCGCGCGGCTACGCCGAGGAGGCGCTCGGGACCTACCGCCAGGTGCCCGTGTGGATCTCCGCGGTGATCGTGCCGCGCTACCGCTACGACGAGCCCCGCATGGAGCGGATCGAGCGCTTCAGCGACGTGACGTCGGTCGCCTTCGCGATGGAGAACCTGCTCATCGCGGCGCGGGCCCTCGGCCTCGGCACCACGCCGACGAACTTCCACTTCTTCCTCGAGGAGGAGTACCGGGCGCTGCTCGGGCTGCCGCCCGAGGTCGGCATCCACTACCTGACCCCGCTGGGCTACCCGCCCGAGTTCCCGGTCGGCCTGCGGCCGGCGCTGGCCAAGGTGCGTCGCCCGTGGCGCACCCTGGTGCACGAGGACCGCTGGGGCCGGCTCTGGGCGCCCGAGGCGACCGCCGCAGCCTGATCCTGTTCGGTCCCGGCGATCCGGGGAACGGTACGGTACGCGCGACCTTGCCCGCGCAACCCGGGACCGAAAGGAACAGGCCATGCCGTATGAGCTCCCCCCGCTTCCCTACGCCTACGACGCGCTCGAGCCGCACATCGACGAGGCGACCATGCGCGTGCACCACGACAAGCATCACCAGACGTACGTCGACAACCTGAACAAGGCGATCGAGGGCACGGAGTGGGACGGCCGGCCGATGGAGTCGGTGCTCGACAACCTGGACCTGCTGCCCGAGGACAGGCGCGGGGCCATCCGCAACAACGGGGGCGGCCACGCCAACCACACCCTGTTCTGGGAGCTCATGACGCCGGGCGGGGGCGGCAAGCCGGGCGGGGCGCTCGCCAAGGCGATCGACGACACCTTCGACGGCTTCGACCAGATGAAGGGCCAGATGGTCGACGCCGGGCTGAAGCGCTTCGGCAGCGGCTGGTCGTGGCTGGCCCACGACGGCACCGGCCTCGTGGTGCTCTCCACGCCGAACCAGGACACCCCGCTGATGGACGGCCACACGCCGATCCTCGGCATCGACGTCTGGGAGCACTCCTACTACCTGAAGTACCAGAACCGCCGGGCCGACTACCTCGAGGCCTGGTGGAACGTCGTGAACTGGGCCCGCGCCGAGGAGCAGCTCGCCGCCGCGACCAAGCGCTGAGGCGGGCGAGGCCGGCCCGGGCTCAGGCGCCCCGGGCCGGGCCGGCGGCCGGGCCGTGCGCCCGCCGGACGCCGCGGCGGTCGAGCGCGTGGGCGCCGAGCGCCGCCGCGGCCACGCAGGCCAGCGCACCGAGGGCGAGGCCGAAGCGCGGGCCGAGCGCGTCGGCCACCGCGCCGACGATCGGGGCGCCCACGGGCGTGCTGCCGAGGAAGGCCATCGACCAGAGCGCCATCACGCGCCCGCGGTAGCTCGGCTCGCTCGTCAGCTGCAGGGTCGTGTTGCCGATCGAGAGGAATGTCACGCTGGCCGCGCCGACCAGGACCATCGCCACGACCTCGAGCGGCAGGGCCGGCGCCAGGGCAGCGAGCGCGATGGCCCCACCGAAGCCGAATGCCGCCATCGAGAGCGGCCCGATGCCCGTGCGGCTGCGACCGGCCGCGACCAGGCCCCCGGCGATCGCGCCGGCGCCCATCGAGGACGTGAGGAGCGCGTAGGTGCCCGCGCCGCCGCCCATCGGCCCATGGGCCATGAGCGGCAGCACGACCGAGAACTCGTACGCGAGCGTGCCGACGAGCGCCAGCATCAGCAGCGGGATCAGAAGGCCGGTGTTCGACCGGACGTAGCGGAGGCCGGCGCGGATCTGGCCCGGCTCGCGCGGAGCGGGCGGCGTCGGGTGGAGCTCATCCACGTCCATCCCATCGAGCGCCACGAGCACGGCGACGTAGCTCGCGGCGTTGACGAGGAAGCAGGTCCCGGTGCCGAGCGTCGCGATCAGGATGCCGGCGACGGCCGGGCCGACCGCCCGCGCCGTGTTCACGAGGATGCTGTTGAGGGTGACGGCGTTCCGCACCCATTCCCTGCCCACCATCTCGGATGCGAAGGCCTGCCGGGTCGGGTTGTCGCAGGCGTTCACCAGCCCGAAGAGCACCGCGAGCACGATGACCATCCACAGGCGCACGGCACCGGTGACCGTCAGCACGCCGAGGGTCAGCGCGAGCGCGCCGAGCGCGGCCTGGGTGGTCATCAAAAGGCGCCGCTTGTCCGCCCGGTCGGCCAGCACGCCGCCGTACGGCGCGAGCAGGAGCACCGGCAGGAACTGGGCGGCCGCGACCAGGCCCAGCGCCGTGCCCGAGTGGGTGAGCGTCAGCACCAGCCACGACTGGGCGACCGTCTGCATCCACGTGCCCACGAGGCTGATGCCCTGGCCCGCGAAGTAGCGGCGGTAGTTCGGTGCCGCCAGCGCGGCGAACGTGTCGCCCTGGGCGAGCCGCGTCATCACGCGGGCTCACCGCCGGAAGCGACGGCCGCCGGCGCCCGCACGCCGGCGAGCGCCTCGAGGGCGGGAAGGGCGGCGAGCAGCGCGCGCAGGTCGGCCTCGTCGAGACGGTCCATGCGCTCGAGGAGCAGCGCCGAGCGGCGCCGGCGGAGGCGGCGGACGAGCCGCCGTCCCGAGCCGGTCGCGCGCGCCCAGGTCGAGCGGCGGTCCCCGGCGTCCGCCGAGCGCTCCACGAGCCCGCGCTCCTCGAGGTGGCCGAGGACGCGGGAGAGCATCGTCGGGTTGAGCGCCTCGGCGATCGCAAGGTCCCCGGCGCGCACCGGGCCGTCGCGCTCGAGGGTCGCCAGGACGCCGTACTGGGTGGGGGTCAAGCCCTCCTCGCCGCTGGTCGTGCGCAGGCGTCGAGCGAGCATGAGGAGCGCGACGCGCAGCCGCGTCACCGTATCCTCGCCCACCTCCAGATCCTCCTCGCGCACGCTCATCCCGGCTCCCCGAATCAATTGCCTATCGGCAAGCATCGTACCACGTGGGGCCCGGTGGACGCCCCGCGGGCGACGTGGCTAGAATCCGGGTGGGCAACGGCGGAGGGAGTGCAAGATGATGGTTCGGAGACGTCCCCTGATGCGCGCGGCGATGGTCGGCGGCACGGCCTACGTCGCGGGCAAGCACGCCTCGAACACGCAGCAGCGCGAGGCCGACCAGGAGGCCCGCATCCAGGAGCTCGAGGCGCAGCAGTACCAGCAGCAGGCCGCTGCGGCACCGCCGCCGCCCCCTCCGCCTCCGCCGCCGGCCCCGGTCGCGGCGGCGCCGGCTGCCGGCGGGACGGACATCGCCTCCAAGCTCGTGGAGCTCAAGGGCCTGATGGACCAGGGCATCCTGACCCAGGAGGAGTTCGACGCCGCCAAGGCCAAGCTGCTGGCAAGCTGAGGCCGGCTAGGCGGTGCCGCTCGCGATCAGCGCCTCGAGCGGCACCTCGATGTCGCGGTCGCCGTAGCGCGTGCCGAGCGCGCGCTCGACCGCGCGCACGGCGTCGTCCAGCCGGGACGGGTCCCGGGCGTTGATCTCCAGCGCGACCGGGTTGCCGAGCACGAGCCCGGTCGCGGCCACCTGCGCGCTGGACGCGTGTCCCGTCGCGCTGACCCGCTCGACGCGGGGCTCCCGGAAGCCGGCCGCGGTCATGAGGCCCGCCAGCACGTCCGGTGCGCCGTAACCGCCGGGTGTCTCGTAGAAGCGGGGCGGGTCGTCGGGGAGCACGGAGCCGATCGCCTCGTGCGTCAGGCGGTGCAGCTCGCTCTCCGCAAGCGGCGGCCAGGTCGAGAAGAGCCAGGTTCCTCCCGGGGCCAGCACCCGCCATGCCTCGGTTGCCGCGAGGCCCTTGTCGGGGGCGAACATGATCCCGAACTGGCAGACGACCAGGTCGAAGCGCCCGTCCGGGAACGGCAGCGCTGTCATGTCCGCGACCGCGAGCTCGACGCCCGGCGGCGGGTAGCGCCGGGCGACCGAGAGCATCGCCTCGTTCAGGTCCGTCGCCACGATCTGCGCGCGCCCGCCGAGCGCGGCGGCGAGCCGGCGCGTCAGGATGCCCGTGCCGCAGGCCGTCTCCAGCACGCGCGACGGGCCGAGCGCGGCCGCCCGGGGGGCCAGCTCGGCCGCGTAGGGCTCGAAGAGCAGTGGCCCCAGGCAGGCGTCGTAGCGCTCCGGGATGTCGCCGACGAACGAGGTGACGCTCACGTCCGCGTCAATCTGCGGGCAGGCCGGCCAGCGCGGCGCGGACCTTGGCCGCAAACGCCTCGACTGCGGCCTCGGCCGCCGCCTGGTCCGGCGCCTCGTCGATCAGACGCACGATCTGGCTGGCGATGACGACGCCGTCCGCGAGCGCGCCGATCGCCGCCGCCTCACCGGGCGTGCGCACGCCGAAGCCGACCACCAGCGGCACGTCGATGGCCGCGCGCGCCCGCGACAGGAAGGCCCGGAGGTCCTCGTCGATCGCGACGTGCCCGCCGGTGACGCCGGTGACCGCGACGCAGTAGACGAAGCCCTGCGCCGCCCGGCCGATCGCGGCCAGGCGCTCGTCGCTCGACGTCGGCGCCGCGAGCGGGACCAGGGCGACGCCTGCCCGGGCGGCCTGCTCGCGCAGCTCGCCGGCCTCGTCCACCGGCAGGTCCGGCACGATCAGCCCGGCCACCCCGGCCTTCGCGGCGCGCTCCAGGAACGGGCGCACGCCGGCGGCGAGCACCGTGTTCACGTACGTCATCACGACCACCGGCGGCCCGCCTGCCAGCTCGGCGGCGATCTCGAGGGCCGTCTCCGGCCGGGTGCCGGCGGCGAGCGCGCGCTGCCCGGCGGCCTGGATCGTCGGGCCGTCGGCCAGCGGGTCGGAGAACGGCACGCCCAGCTCCAGCACGTCCGCGTGGCGGGCCAGCACGCGGGCGTGCGCCAGGCTCGCCGCCGGATCGGGGAAGCCGGCCATCACGTACGGGACGAAGCAGGGCCGGCCGGCCTCGGCGAAGGCCCGCGCGAGGCGCTCGGCCCCCGCGCCCGCAGCGATCACAGGCCCAGGGCCGCGCCCGCGGCGTCGACGTCCTTGTCGCCGCGCCCGGACAGGCACAGGAGCACCGGCCCTGCGAGCTCCGGCCCCTCCCGTGCGAGCAGGGCCAGCGCGTGGGCCGTCTCGAGCGCCGGGATGATCCCCTCCGCCCGCGCGCAGTCCCGGAACGCCGCGAGGGCCTCCTCGTCCGTCGCGCTCTCGTAGCGCACACGGCCGCTCTCCCGCAGCCAGGCGTGCTCGGGACCGACCCCCGGGTAGTCCAGGCCGGCCGAGATCGAGTGCGCCTCGCTCACCTGGCCGTCGTCGTCCTGGAGCAGGTACGAGTACGAGCCGTGGAGCACGCCCGGGCGGCCGTGGCCGAGCGTCGCCCCGTGGCGGCCGCTCTGGACGCCCTCCCCCGCGGCCTCGACCCCGACGAGCGCGACCGCCTCGTCGTCCACGAACGCGCGGAAGGTGCCGATCGCGTTCGAGCCGCCCCCCACGCACGCCACCACGGTGCCGGGCAGGCGCGACTCCTCGGCCAGGACCTGCTCCCGCGCCTCGCGGCCGATGACCGACTGCAGGTCGGCGACAAGCTCCGGGTAGGGCGCCGGCCCGACGGCCGAGCCGATCACGTAGTGGGTGGAGACGACGTTCGTGACCCAGTCGCGGATCGCCTCGCTGGTGGCGTCCTTGAGCGTCGCGGTGCCCGCGTCCACCGGGCGCACCTCGGCGCCCAGCATTTGCATCCGCACGACGTTCAGCCGCTGGCGCTCCATGTCGAGGCGCCCCATGTAGACGCAGCACTCGAAGCCGAGGAGCGACGCGGCGGTGGCCGTCGCGACCCCGTGCTGGCCGGCCCCCGTCTCGGCGATGATGCGCCGCTTGCCCATCCGCCGGGCGAGGAGCACCTGGCCGAGCGCGTTGTTGATCTTGTGCGCGCCGGTGTGGCAGAGGTCCTCGCGCTTGAGGTACAGGCGCTCGACGCCGTAGCGGGCGCCGAGCCGGTGGGCGCGGTAGAGCGGGGTCGGCCGGCCCACGTACGTGCCGAGGAGCCCGTCCAGCTCCGCCCGGAAGGCGGCGTCATCCCGGTGGAGCTCGTAGGCCTGTGCGAGCTCGTCGAGGGCCCCGATGACGGTCTCCGGCACGTAGCGGCCCCCGAACGGGCCGAAGCGGGCGACGACCTCGCTCATCGCGCGCCGGCGTGGAGCGGACGCGCTGCGCCCCCGCCCACGGCGGCGATGAACGCCCGGACGAGCTCGGGGTCCTTTCGTCCGGGGGAGCGCTCGACGCCGCTCGAGACATCCACGACGGCCGGGCCGAGCCGGCGGACACCCTCGGCGACGTTGGCCGGCGTGAGGCCGCCGGCGAGCACGAACGGGCGGGCCAGGGGGTGCCGCTCGAGCAGCTCCCACCGGAACGAGCGTCCGGTGCCGCCGTGGCGGCCGGGCACGGCCGCGTCGAACATCACGAGGTCCGCCGGGCTCGCCGCCGCGCGATCGATCGCCTCCGGGCCGTCCACGGCGAAGCCGGCGATGAGCGGGAGCCCGGTCGCGGCCCGCAGCGCCGCGACGTCGACGCGCCCGTGCGCCTGCACCCAGGTCAGCCCGCAGCCGGCGGCGATCCGCGCGACCTCGTCCGGGTCCGGGTCGACGAAGACCCCGACGCGCTCCACCTCAGGCGGCAGCGCCTCGAGGATCGCGCCGGCGGCCTCCGGCGCGACACGGCGGGGGCTCCCCTCGAAGAAGACGACGCCGACGGCCCAGGCGCCCGCCGCGGCGCAGGCGGCGGCCTCCTCGGGGACCGTGAGGCCGCAGACCTTCACTCGGGGCGGGTCAGGCGTCAAGCGCCGGAGATCGTACCCCGATCCGACCTGCTCCAACGCGGCAGGAACACCGTGACGAGCGTCCCCTGCCCCGGCTGGCTCCAGACCTCGAACGTCCCGCCCAGAAGCTGCGCCCGGTCGCGCATCCCGAGCAGGCCGAAGCGCGCCTTCGGCCGGCCGGCCGGCGCGTGCATCGCGGCCATCGGCTCGAAGCCGGTGCCGTCGTCCCGAACCTCCATCGTGATGCCCGCGCCGCCCTCGCGCAGCCGGACCGTGACGCGCTCAGCGCGGCCGTGGCGGTGAGCGTTGGTCAGCGCCTCCTGGAGGATCCGGTAGAACGTGATCTTCTGGGAGAGCGAGACCCGCTCGTCGGGGAACTCGCCCAGCGCCCTGAGCTCCGCCGTGGCCCCGGTCGACGCCTCGAACGCGGCCGTCGCGTCGCCGAGCAGCTCGGGCAGCCGCCGCCCCTCGAACTGGGCCGGGCGGAGATGGCCGATGAGCTCCCGCATCTCGTACAGCGCGCCGCCCAGCGTCTCGTAGATCCGCGCGAGCGAGGGGCGCAGGCGCTCGGGCAGCGCCGCTCCGGCCGCCTCCGCGTCCTGCAGTTCGGCCTCGAGGAGCTGGACCTCGAGCAGCGCGACCGAGAGCTGCTGCGTCGGACCGTCGTGGATGTCGAGCCCGATGCGCCCGAGCATGCGCTCGTCGCTCTCCAGGAGCTGGGCCATCGCGCGCTCGAGCGTCTCGTAGAGGTGGGTCTGCTCCAGGGCCCGCCCGATGCGCTCGGCCCCGGCGCGCGCGGCGTGCCGGCGGAGCGGGTCGGCGGCGAGCGGCTCGTCGCCCGCGACCCAGACCACCCCCAGCGCCCGCTCCCGCACCCGCACCGGGAGCGCCATCGCGTGCACGAGCCCGGCGGCGCGGAAGGCCTCGGGCACGGCCTCTGCGGGAGCCTCGCCGAGGACGATCTCCTCGCCGTCGTCCGGCATCCAGCCGTCGCCGTCGTCGAGCGGCTCGCCGTCGATGTCGCCCACGGCGTCCGGCAGGTTGACCGCGTCCACCACCGTGAAGCGCCCGCCCCGCCCGTCGGCCGTCTGGAGCACCGCGGCCCGCCCGTTCAGGGCCTCGACGATGGCCCGAAGTAGGCGGGAGAGCTCGCTGGTGGGGTTCTCCGCCGGCGAGGCCGGCTCGGTGATCGCCACGAGGATCTCGAGGGCGTCCCGGTCGACCGGTGGCTGGACGGCCATGGGCCCATCGTAGCGGCGCCCTCCGGCGGCTCTCCTCCCGCATCGCGCGGGGAGGGTGCCGGCGGTCAAGGCCGAACTTTCTGGCTGGCCAGAACCACCCGGACGTCTAGGGGCAAACGCATGCGATCGGCCTACAGTTGAAGTCGGGTCCTTACAGGTTCCGTCACGCCGGGAGCCGGGCGGAGGAAGCGTTCGTGGTGCGGGTCATGCTGGCCGACGACAATGCGCAGTTCCGCGCAGCGCTCAGGCGTCTCCTGGAGCGCGACGCGGAGATCGAGGTGGTGGGCGAGGCCGGCGACGGCGTCACCGCCGTCGAGCTGGCCGCCGAGCTCAGGCCGGACGTCGTCCTCATGGACGTGTCCATGCCGGCGATGGACGGCATCGAGGCCACCTACGCCCTCAAGGCACGCGTCCCCGAGCTCACGGTCCTCATGCTCTCGATCGGCGACAAGGACCAGGAGATCGCGGCGAGCCGCGCCGGCGGGGCCTCCGAGTTCCTCGTGAAGGGCTCCTCCGGCAGCACGATCGTCGCGGCGATCAAGCGCCACGGGGCTGTCGCGGCCCTGTCGCGGCGCTAGCTCGGGGCCCGGCGTGGCCGGGCGGGGTGCCTGCCCCCGCAGGGGGCGATAGGCTTTCGCGTGCCGGTCCACCCTTCAGCAGAGGGCGGGTGACAGAGAAGCCTCCAATGCGGGTCGCCATCGCCGATGATCACCGCCTGATGCTGGACGGCATCAAGCGCGCGCTCGAGACCGCCCCGGACATCGAGGTGGTCGGTGAGGCCATGAGCGGCGAGGAGATCCTCGCCTTGGTCCCCAAGGTGCAGCCGGACGTGGTGATCCTCGACCTGCGCATGCCGAACGGCGACGGGCTCACCACGCTGGCGCGGATGCGGCGGGACCACCCCAAGGTCAAGGTGATCATCCTCTCGATGTTCGAGGACTCCGAGCACATCGACCAGGCGCTCCAGCACGGGGCCGACGGCTACGTCGTCAAGTCGATCAACCCGCTCGACCTGCCCTCGACGATCCGTCAGGTGGTGGAGGGCACCGTGCACATGCCCGGGCGGGGCGGCGAGCCGGCCCCGGCGGCCGCGGCGGCGCAGACGCCGGGCGGCCTGACGGAGCGGGAGCTCTCCATCCTGCGCCTGGTCGCCGAGGGCCTCTCGAACCTCGAGATCGCCAACCGGCTGTTCGTCACCGAGCAGACGGTCAAGTTCCATCTGTCGAACATCTACCGGAAGCTCGGGGTCTCGAACCGCACCGAGGCCACCCGGTTCGCCTACCGCAACGGCCTGATCGAATAGTCCCGTCCGTCCCCGTGGTCTAAGCTTTTGCGGATGACCGCGACTCCGATCACCTTCCAGCGCGCAACCGGCGACGATGGCGAGCCTTCCCAGGATCCGCCGAGTCCGGCTGCCGCGACGCGTCGCGGTCCCGGCCCCGCAGCGGGCTGAGCGCACCGAGCCCGACGTCCGGCGCGTCGAGGCCTTCGGCCTCACGTGGCTGAACATCGAGGCGCCGACGGCGGTCGACACCGCGTGGCTCGCCGAGAACTTCGACTTCCACCAGCTGGACTACGAGGACGTGCTGTCCCGCCGCCAGCAGCGGTCGAAGATCGACGAGTACGACGACTACCTCTTCATCATCCTGCACTTCCCGCGCTTCGATAAGCGCACGCAGCGGCTGCAGCCGGCGGAGCTCAACATGTTCGTCGCCGAGGATCTGCTGATCACGCTGCCGAAGGAGCCGCTGAAGCCCCTCTCCGCGCTCTTCGCCGCCTGCGAGGCCCGGGAGGAGGAGCGCGAGCGCAACATGACGCGCGGCTCCGGCTACCTGGTCTACGAGATCGTCGACCGGATGTTCGACTACTGCTTCCCGATCCTGAACAAGATCGGCCACAAGCTCGACGTGCTCGAGGACGCGATCTTCGAGGGGCGCAGCGAGGAGGCCGTGCGGGACATCTCCAACGTGAAGCAGGAGATCATCAACTACCGCAAGACGATCAAGCCGCAGCGCGCGGCGCTCCGCCAGCTCGACCGGGTCACGGACCGCTACACGCCGCAGGACCTCGAGATCTACTTCGACGACATCGTCGACAAGAACGAGCGCATCTGGGACGAGCTCGAGAACTACAAGGAGGTCGCGGAGGCGCTCGACGCCACGAACGAGTCGGTGCTGCGCAACCGGCTGAACGACCTCATCCGGGTGCTGACCCTGCTCTCCGCCGTCCTCCTGCCGCTGACCCTGATCACCGGTTTCTACGGCATGAACACGGCGGGGCTGCCGTTCAAGTCGCAGTGGTGGGCGCCGCTGCTGATCCTGAGCTGGATGGCGATCATCGTGATCGTGCTGGTGTGGTACTTCCGGCGCAAACGATGGCTCTAGCGCGAGGGCCGGCCGCATAGCGCGGCGCGGCGGCGACATCATCTGGGCCCCCTGGCGGATGGCCTACGTCGGCCGCGAGCACGACGAGGGGTACGACGGCGACCGGTGCGTCTTCTGCACGCTGCCGCTGGAGGGCGACGACCAGCGCGCCTATATCCTCCACCGCGGCCGCCTGGCCTACGTGATCATGAACGCGTTCCCGTACAACAACGGCCACCTCATGGTCGTGCCGTTCGCGCACGTGGCGAGCCTTACGGCGCTGCCCGCCGAGACGCGCGCCGAGATGACCGAGCTGGCCGCGCGCTCGCAGGAGGTCGTGGATGCGGCCATGCGCCCCCAGGGCTTCAACCTGGGCATCAACCAGGGCCGCGCCGCCGGCGCCGGCATCGTGGAGCACATCCACCTCCACCTGGTCCCGCGCTGGGTCGGCGACACGAACTTCATGCCGGTGATGAGCGACACGAGGGTGATGCCCCAGCACCTGGACGAGACGTACGCGCTCCTCCGCGAGGGTTTCGACGCGTGACGCTCGACCCGGCCGTCTTCAAGGCGTACGACGTGCGGGGGCTCTATCCCGGCGAGGTCGACGAGGACGGCGCCGAGCGCATCGGCCGGGCCTTCATCGCGGTGACCGGGTCGCAGCGCGTCGCGCTCGGCCATGACGCGCGCGTGTCGTCGCCGTCGATGGCGACGGCCTTCCGCGACGGCGTTCTCGCCGCGGGCGCGGACGTCGTGGACCTGGGGGAGATCGCCACGGAGATGCTCTACTTCGCGGTCGGCTCCGGGAACGCGTCAGGCGTGGACGCGGGCGCGGTCGTGACCGCAAGCCACAACCCGCCCCAGTACACGGGGGTCAAGCTCGTGGTCGAGGGCGCCCTCCCACTCTCCGGCGACACGGGCATCGGCGAGGTCGGGAGGATCGCCGAGGCCGACTCGGCGCCCCGCGCGGCGGCGCCCGGGCGGCTGAGCTCCGACCCCACGATCCTCGAGCGCTTCGTGGACGCGTGCATGGCGTTCATCGACCCGGCGGCGGTCCGCGGCCTGCGCGTCGTGCTCGACGCGACGAACGGCATGGCCGGCCTGTACCTGCCCTCGGTGCTCGAGCGACTCGACATCGAGCCGATCCCCTACTTCCTCGAGCTCGACGGGCGCTTCCCCAACCACGGCCCGAACCCGCTGCTCGAGGAGAACCGCCGGTTCATCACGTCGAAGGTGCTGGAGCACGGCGCCGACCTCGGCATCGCGTGGGACGGCGACGCCGACCGCTGCTTCTTCATCGACGGCAACGGCGAGTTCGTCCCGGGCGACTTCCTGACCGCCCTCCTCGCCCGGCACCTGCTCGAGAAGTCCGGGCCGGCGCCGGTCATCTACGACCTGCGCGCCTCGTGGTGCGTGCGCGACACGATCCTCGCCGCCGGCGGGACGCCCGACGAGTACCGGGTCGGGCACGCCTTCATCAAGCGGCGGATGCGGGAGATCGACGCGATCTTCGCCGGTGAGGTGAGCGGCCACTACTACTTCAAGGAGTTCTCGTACGCCGACACCGGGCTGGTGCCGGCGCTGCTCGTGCTCGAGCTGCTCTCACGCGCCGGCCGCCCGCTCGCCGAGCTGGTCGGCGGCTACCGGGAGCGCTACCACATCTCCGGCGAGATCAACTCGACGGTCCCCGACGCCGCGGGCCGGATGGAGGCGCTGGCCGAGCGCTTTGCCGACGGCCGCCAGGGCAGGCTCGACGGGCTGTCGGTCGCCTACGACGACTGGCACTTCAACGTGCGCCCGTCGAACACCGAGCCGCTGCTGCGGCTCAACCTCGAGTCCCTGGAGTCCGAGGCCGACATGGAGCGCCGCCGGGACGAGGTGCTCGCGATCATCCGGGAGTAGCGGCGAGGGGGCGCATGGCCGAGATCACGATCGACGGGGTTCGCTACCGCCTGTGGGTGGATCGCGAGCTGTGCATGGGCAACCGGGTCTGCGAGGGCCGGCTGCCGCAGGTCTTCGCGGTCGACGACGAGACGAACCTCTCGACGGCCGTCGAGGGCGCGCTCGACCCGGCGCTCGCCGCGGCCGTGCGCGAGAGCGTGACGGACTGCCCCCAGGACGCGATCCGGCTCGAGCCGGTTGACTGACCCGCTGGTCGCGGCCGAGGGCTGCTCGGTTCGCTACCAGCGCGGGGCCCAGGCGGCGGTCGACGACGTCACGTTCACCCTCGGGCCCGGCGACGGCCTGCTGGTCACCGGCGCCGAGGGCGCCGGCAAGTCGGCGCTGCTTCGGGCCATCGCCGGCCTCGTCCGGGCCGAGGGCCGGCTCGAGGTGGTGGGCGCCGCCCCGGCGGACGCAGCCCGCCAGGGGCGCGTCGGCTTCGGCCCGCAGGGGCGGACGTTCGCGGACCGCCGCACCCCGCGCGAGCTCGTGCGCCTGGTGGCGGCGCTTCGCACGCGGTCGTCGCCCGAGGCAGACCCGCGCGCGCTCGCCGAGCAGGCACTGGAGCGCGCCGGCCTCGAGCCGGCCGGGCGGGACGCCCGGGCGCTCGAGCTCGAGGACGTGCGCCGACTGGCGCTGGCCTGCGCGATCGCCGCCGACCCGCCGGTCGTCCTGCTCGACGACCCCTGGGAGTTCCGCGAGACCCACGCCGAGTGCCGCGCCGTCCGTGAGCGCGGCGGGTGCCTGATCATCGCCACGGACGACCCCGGTGGCCTGCCGGCGCTGGTGGGCGGCCGCGTGCTGCGGCTGGTCGAGAGGGTCCCCGCGTGAGGGGCGGCGCGGCCGGCGCGCTCCTCGCCGACGACCTCGCCGCGCTGGCCCGCTCGCGATGGCTCGTGACGGCGGTCGCCGCCGGCGCGCTGCTGGTGGTTCCGGCGGCGGCCGTCGCGGCCACCCATCACGGGCTCGCGCGTGCCGACTCCTACCGCCAGAGCGCTGCGAGCCTGCTCCTGCTCGGCGGCCTCGTGGTCGCGATCACGCTCGGCGCGACCTTCGTCAGCCTGGCCACCCGCCGCGGCCTCGCCGGCCTGCTCGTCGCGTCCGGCGCCGAGCGGGTGGAGCTTGCGATCGGCCGCCTGGCCGCGCGTACGCTGGTGCTGCTCGCGACGCTCGGCGCATGGACCATCGCGCTCCAGATCGGGAGCGCAGCGATCGGCCGTGGCGCCGACCTGCCGCTCGCCGTCCACGCCGGCGCGATGGCGGAGAACCACCTCCTGGTCATGCTCGCCGCGGCCGCCGTCGGGACGATCTTCGGGCCGGCCGTCGCGGCCATCGTCGCGCTCGTGGTGTGGGTGGTCGCCCGCTCGACCGTCGAGCTCCACGCGGCCGCCGAGCACGGGCAGCTCGGCTCGCTCGCGAACGCCGCGCGGATCGCCTACGCGACCCTGCCGCGGAACGTCGCCTCGCCGATGATCGTGGCGATGCAGAGCCGCGCCCAGGGCGGGCCGGCGGCCCCGCGCTTCGAGATCAACAACGTGCCGATCCCCGTCCCCGCGGCCGGGCCCGGGACCGTCCTCTGGACGCTGGCCTGGTGCGGGCTCTTCGCCGTGCTGGCGACACGCGGCCTGGAGCGGCGGCCCCTCTAGGGCGCCGCGTCCGGCCCGAAGCGCTCGTCGATCGGCCGCCTGCCGGCGAAGCCGGCGTCCACCTCGTGCCAGTGGGCGATCCGCTCCTCCCCCACCACCCAGCACAGGAAGACCTCCCGGCCCTCGAGCGCCGTGGTGAAGTCGCAGAGACCGGCGTCCAGGTCGCGCACGATGACCCCCCACTCCTCGAGCTGCCGCAGGCCGCGGCTCATCTCGAGGGCCGCGTCGGCGTAGCGCGTGCCGGTCGAGCCGCCGCCGTTGCCCTCCGCGTGGCCGGCGAGCTCGGCGGAGAGCTCCTCGTCCGCGAGCACCGCGTGGGCGGCGCGCAGGCGCTCGATCAGCTCCGTGAGGGGCGCCAGGAGGGCGGTCGCCGAGGCCAGGGTGTGGTGCTTGCGCGAGCCGGCCACGGCCCGGAGCCTACGTGGAGGTCGCGACCTCCTCGCGGTCGACGCGCCGGTACAGCGTGTCGCGCTCGACCGGCACGCGGCCGCCCGCGCGCACGAGCTCCCGGATCCGCTCCTGCGTGAGCCCGAGCGGCGTGGTGACCGTGGTCGCGTGGGCGATGCGCTCCTCCGTGAGCGTCCCCGAGAGGTCGTCCAGCCCGAAGGACAGGGCCTCGCTGGTGATCTCCTCGCCCAGCATGACCCAGTGGCCCTTGATGTGGGCGAAGTTGTCCAGGACGAGCCGTCCGACCGCGATCGTGCGCAGCTTCTCCTCGCGCGAGGGACCGGGAAGGTAGGCGAAGTCCGTGTTGCCGGGCAGGAAGGGAAGCGGGATGAAGGCCTGGAATCCCCCCGTCTCGTCCTGCAGCTCGCGCAGGCGCACCATGTGCTCGACCTGCTCGGCCGGGGTCTCGAAGTGGCCGAACAGGAGCGTCGCGTTGGTCCGAAGACCGAGCCCGTGGGCCTCGCGGTGCACCTCGAGCCAGGTCTCGGCCGGCACCTTGCGGTCGGCGATGATCTTCCGCACGCGCTGGCTGAACACCTCGGCGCCGCCGCCGGGCATCGTGTCGTGGCCCGCCGCCATCGTGCGCTCGAGCGCCTCCCGGTGGCTCACGCGGGCGAGCCGGGCGACGAAGTCGATCTCGACCGCGGTCAGCGCCGTCAGCGCGACGTCGGGGAGCGCCGCCTTGAGCCCTGCGAAGAGCTCCTCGTAGTAGGCGAGCGTGTACTCCCGCGTCATCCCGCCGACGATGTGCAGCTCGGTGATGCCGAGGCCGGCGAACTGGCACGCCCGGTCGATCAGCTGGTCGACGCTGTAGGCGTAGGCCCGCGGATCGTGGTCCGTCCACACCGCGAACGCGCAGAACCCGCAGCCGACCACGCAGATGTTGGTCGGGTTGAGGTGGGCGTTCACGTTGTACGTGACCTCGTCGCCGTAGCGGCGGCGGGCGGCGGCACCCGCGGCGGCGCCCAGGTCGGCGAGCGGTGCGCGCTCGTAGAGCGCGACGGCCTCGTCGGCGGCGATGCGCTCGCCGGCCGCGGCGCGGGAGAGGATGGCGTCGATCATGGCCCGGACGTTACCAGGGCGGCCCTCGGGCCCGGCCGCCCCGCCGGGTCGCTCGCCGCGGGCGCTGGATACGATGGCCGTCGATGGCCTACACGGACGAGTTCGACGCGATCCTCGAGGAGCAGCCCGCGGACTGGGCCTTCTTCGAGAGCTACCTGACGGTGGACGACCCGAGGCGGCTCGCCGACGCCCGGGTCGTGCTCTCGCGCGCGAACGCCCGGCCGGTGCGCGGCGAGGGGGACCACGACTTCGAGATCACCGTCGCCAACACGTGGGGCCACGGCGCCCGGGCCGGCGTGGTGCGCTCGGCCCTGCGCACGCTCGACGACCTGGGCATCGAGGGGCGGATCTGGTCCGGGGCGACCTACGACCTCCTGCGCCCGCCCCCGCCCCACCGCTACGGGCCGTAGGCCGTGTACCGCTCTGAGGATGACCTCGCGCTCCTGGCCGAGCTGGCCGGCGTGCTCGATGCGACCGTCGCCGCGGCCGGGCTCTCGTCCGGGTCGTACCTGGTGCTGCGGGAGGTCGTCGCCGGTGACGAAGGCGGTGTCGCCGTGGGCACCGTGGCGGAGCGGCTCGGGGCCGCGCCGGACGAGGTGGCCGAGATGGGCCGGCGCCTGAACGCGGAGGGGCTGGTCGAGGTGCGCGGCGGCGGGCTGGCCGCGACGGGGGCCGGGCGCGAGCGGCTCGCGCGGCTCGAGGACGACGCGAACGACGCCATGCGGGCCTACGTGCTCGAGCGGCCCCACACCGCCACGGTCTACGGGCTGGTCGCGGCGATGCAGACGGGCCGCTTCACGCTGGAGGACCTGCTCGCGTTCATCGCCGAGGGGCCGACGGAAGAGGAGTAGGCCCTAGCGGAGGGCGCTCTCGCCGAGCGCCTCCCAGACGTCCAGCTTCGTCCTGACGCGGCGGATCACCTCGTCGGTGAACTCGTCCGTGTGGGCGGTGCCGCCGAGGTCCATCGTGCGCACGTCCTCGCCCACCGCCTCGAGCGCCGCCTCGTAGATCGCACGCGAGACCGCGCTCGCCTGCGAGTCGTGCATGTACGAGAGCACCGCCGCGGCGGCGAGGATCATCGCGAGCGGGTTGGCCACGTTCTTCCCTTGAAGGGTGGGGGCCGTGCCGTGCGGCGCCTCGGCCATGACGGCCGTCGGACGGAACTCGTCGTCCAGGGCGAACAGGAGCGACTCCGCCCCGGCGATCGAGCCGAAGAGCTGCAGCACCATGTCCGACAAGAGGTCGCCGTCCCGGTTGAGCGCGGGGACGACCAGCGCGTCGCCCGTGTGGGAGATCAGCATCGCGTAGGTCGCGTCGATCAGCATCGGCTTGTACCTGACGTCCGGGTGGCGCAGCGCCGCGGCGTCGAGCTCCTCCTTGAGCATCCCCTCGTACACGGGCGAGACCGTCCACTTCGGGCCGCCCGTGACCGTCGCGTGCATCTTCCGGGCCTGGAGGAACGCGACCTCCGCGACGGACCGGCAGGTGCGCCGGGTGATGCGCTCGCACCGCCAGGCGACCTCGTCGTCGCCCTCCCCCTCCCGGTGCTCGCGGGCTCCGTAGGCGTCGTCCACGGCCATCCGGACCACCGAGATCGGGGCGTGGATGCCGCCGATCGGGCGCACCCCCGATAGGCGGCGGCCGGTGCGAAGGATCACCTTGCCGTCGATCGCCTCGCGCAGGATCGCGTTCGGGCTGCCGACGTCGCCGATGCCCTCCGGGGTGATCGTGGCCGCCTTCAGGCCGAAGCCGTGGCGCGCGAGCGCCTCCGCGGCCTCCAGGACGACGGCGTTGCGGGTCGCCCGGCGGCTCTCGAGCGAGAGGTCGTACCGGTCGAAGGTCATCTGGAGCCCGGTGACGGCCGGGTCGAGCACCCGCAGCGACTCCTCGAGGAGCTCCTGCCCGGTCTCGTCGCCCTCCATCACGACGAGGGTCTTCGCCTCCACGGCGCCGAGTCTAGCCGGGGGCCGCGGGGGCACGGCCCGGGGCGGCGGCCGGGCGCTCCCGGGTCGGGGCGTCCGCGAGGGGCGTGACGTGCGATGCGATGAGCTCCACCGCCGCCTCGTCGACGCCGGCCATGTCGTCGCAGATGCGATCGCCAAGGCCGCGGGCGATGCCGGCCCGCCCCGCCGCCTCCTCCACATCTTGCAGCGCCTGGAGGAGCTCGGCCGGCAGGCGGTCCTGGACGGCCACGAGCGGGTCGGTGGCCGCCACGAACCCGCCGTACGCCGTGCGGACGGCCTCGTGGAGGGCGGCGGCCTCGTCCAGCGCCGGGACCGATGCGAGGGCCCGCTCCGGCGCCTCGCGCCAGTCGGCCAGGCGGAGCGCCGAGTCGGCCACCGGGCCGAGCGAGGCGACGATCCGCTCGTCGCCCGCGAGCGCAGCGACACGCGCCGCCATGGTCGCGAGCAGCCGCAGCTCGGCCGCGTCGACGATCCCCTCGACGTGCTCCACCAGCAGCGCCGCCGCCGCCACCCGCCGCGCCACGGCCTCGTCGCGCTCGGGCTCGAAGGAGGCGGTCAGACAGAGGAACGTGGGCCCCTCGAACGCGCACAGGTACCAGCGCCCGTCGCCGGGAGGCTCCACCGCGCGCAGCCCGAGCGGGGCGGCGCCGGCGAGCCGTTCCGCCGCTTCCCGCGCGCCGGACAGGTCCGCGACGAGACGCTCCGCTGACGTGGGGTCCATCGCCCCACGGTAGCTCGCCGGCGACGGTTGGGGACGCCTGACAGACTGGCCGCATGGCGGTCGACGACGCCCTCGCCTCCGGTCCGGTGCCCCCGCCGGCCCTGCCGACCGCGGGAGTGCTCGCCGAGGCGCTCGGCACGGTGCTCGCCGGCCGGACGCCGCGCACGCTCGACGACCCGATCCCGCGGGCCGGGGTCCTGGTTCTGCTCTACGACGTCGCCGGCCGTCCGCACCTCGTGCTCACGCGGCGCACGGACAGCCTCCCGCACCATCCGGGCCAGGTCTCGCTTCCCGGCGGCCGCTTCGAGCCGGAGGACGGCGACCTGATGGTGACGGCCCTCCGTGAGACCGAGGAGGAGCTCGGCGTCGCCGGGTCGGCTCTCACGGTCGTCGGTCGCCTCGACGACGTGCCGACCGTCGCCAGTGGGTTCATCATCACCCCGTTCGTGGCCCATCTCGCCTCGGAGCTGGTGCCCACGCCGAGCGCCGACGAGATCGCGCGGGTGCTCGAGGTGCCGCTCGCCGACCTGCTCGCCGCCGACGACGGCCTTCCCGTCGACGCCGACGTCATCACGCTCCGCTATCCCATGCTCGGCGAGGACGTATGGGGCGCGACGGCCCGCATCCTCAGGATCTTCCTGCGCCGCTGCCGCGAGGCGCTCGGGGCCGCGGCCCCCGGCGCTCAGCGGGCCTGAGTACCGTCCGGCGGCCGGAGCGAGGGTCGAGGCGGGAGGTCCGGGCGGGCCTCGTCCGCGTGCTCGCCGGTGTACGCAAGCCGCTCCAGGTACTCGACATGGGCCGCCATCTCCGCCTGCCGCGCGTGGTCGGCGGGCAGGCTCGCCGCGTAGTCGCGCACGCGGTCCCGGATCTGCAGGGCGAAGTGCGGCGTCGCGGCCCCGACCATCTGCTTGAGGTCGTCCTCGGTCGGGATCGGATACTGGTGCTCGGCGACGGACATCCGGTCGAGTTGTATCAGCCGGACGGGCGTACGATGCGCCGATGGAAAGGGCCCGCCGGATGCTCCTGGGCGTCTACCTCGAGATCCGGATCATCCCGGTGCTGCTCTGGTCCTACTCGGCTGTCACGCTCGGCACGGCCATCGCGTGGAGGGCCGGCGGCGGGAGCGTGCCGGGGTACCTCGTCGCGCTGCTCGAGGGCCTGCTCCTGCAGGGCCTCGTCGCCCACACCGTGAACGAGATCGCCGACTGGCAATCCGGCACGGACCAGGACCCGGCGCCGCGCATCATCAGCGGCGGCAGCAAGGTCGTCGCCTCGGGGCTCCTGACCCTGAAGGAGCTCAGGGTGATCGGCCTCGCCGCCGGCGCGCTCGCCGTAGGCGTCGGCATCGCCGCCGCGGCGACCTGGGGGTGGGTCCTCCTCTTCTACGGCGCGCTCGGCCTGGCCGGTGCAGTCTTCTACACGGTGCCGCCGGTGCGCGCGGCGTACCGGCCGCTCGTCGGCGAGGGGATCGCGCTCGTCTGCGTGTGGGCGTGCGCCGCGGGCGCCTTCGTCCTGCAGCGGGGCACGCTCACGGGTGAGGCGGCGGTCGCCGGCCTCGCGCACGCCGCGACCTGCGTCGGGATGCTCATGCTCCACCACTCGCTCGACCGGGGCCCGGACAGCCGCGCCCTGCCGCCCAAGGTGACGACCGTCGTCCGCATGGGCGACCGCGCCCGTGCCTACCGCCTCGGGTGGGCGGTGCTCGCGCTTGGCCTGTCGATCGGGCTCGTGGCCGGCGCGGATACGGCGTTCTGGCCGCTGGTCGCGGGTGCCGCCGTCGCCCTCGTCGCCCATCTCGCCGCCCGCGAGGACGACCCCGCCTCCGTCACCCGCGCCGAGCTCGTGGTGATCCTCGCCGGGATGCTCGGCGCCCTCGGCTCCGCCGTTGCGCTCTCGTCCGTCTTCGCATGGGCGCTGATCCCGCCGGCGGTGCTCGTGCCCGCGGAGATCCTGGTCTCCGGCGCCGCGCACAAGGCGCTCCTGGCCGAGCGCGCGGAGCGCTACCGCCTGGAGGGTGGCCCGGCCTGACCCGCCCGCTCACGGGACGCCCTCGGGCGGCCCGCCCTCGGCCTCGCCCCACTCCCCTCGGCGCGCGGCGCGAGCCTCGGACTCGAGCCGCGCGAAGAGCCCCGCGTGCAGCGTGTTCGGGCGGATCGTGAGCGTGGTGGCGAACCCGAGGCGGACGAGCTCGGCGTTCACCATGCGGGGGCCGACGTAGACATAGGCCAGGAGGCGCCCGTAGCGGTCGCGGCGCTCCCGGTCCGTCACCAGGCGGACGGTGCGTCCCGCCACCAGCCGCACGTTCTCCGCACGCGCCCGGCGCGCGAACCGCTGGACGGGCTTCCGCGGATGGTGGAGTTCGGGGGTGTCGATGCCGAGATAGCGCACGTGGCCGACGCCTGCGACGACGATGGTGTCGCCGTCGATCACCGCCACCACGCGGCCCTCGGCCGCCCTGGGAGCGCCCCCGCACCCCAGTGCGCCGGCCGCGACCGCCACGAGGGCCGTCGCGGCGGCGGCGAGCCGCCGAAGCCGACCCCGGCGCACGGTTTTACGCATTGTGCGGACGCGGCCGACCGCGGTGCTTGCGGGCGGTCCAACGCGGGGTCGTGCCCGCGGAACCGTGGTCTATCATCGGCCGCGAGTGGCCGACCTCGCCCTGACGCCGCTGTGGCAATGAGAGACGACGACAAGCTGGTCCGCCAGCTGTCATTGGTCGCCTTCCTCATGTCCCAGCACCGTCCCGTGACGGCCGACGAGATCCACGAGGCGGTCGAGGGCTACGGCGGGATGAGCGAGCAGGCGTTCCTGCGCCGCTTCTACTCGGACCGGACCGAGCTCGAGGGCATGGGCTTCTCGCTGACCGTCGAGCGGCCGGGCGACGACCCCTTCCAGGGCGATCTGTACGCCCTGCCTCCGGAGAGCTACTACCTCCCTCCGATCGACTTCGACGAGGCGGAGCTTTCCGCGCTGCAGACCTGCCTGTACCTGCTCGAGGGCCAGTTCGCCTACGCGGAGCCGCTCCGGCTTGCGCTGCAGCACCTCACACTGGGCCGGCCGAGCCCCCTCGACGACCACGCCGCGCGCACCGTGGCGGTCAACCTGCTCGGGCCGGGCTACTCCGCGGAGGTCGCGGGCCACCTGACGAAGATCGAGTCTGCGATCGGGCGGCGGAAGACGATCCGCTTCACCTACTACTCGATCGGCCGGGACGAGCGCTCCGAGCGCGAGGTCGACCCGTACAGCCTCATGTACGCCGCCGGCAACTGGTACATGGTCGGCTTCTCGCACGAGCGCGAGGCGATGCGCGTGTTCCGGCTCTCGCGGATCGACGGGAGGATCACGTTCCGGACGCGGGCCGAGCACGACTTCCCGCCGCCGCGCGACTTCGACCTCTCGCCGTACCGGGACCGGGCGCCCTGGCAGCTCGCCGACCCCGACGCGACGGCGACGGTCGCCCTCTCGCCGAAGATCGCCTGGTGGGTCGAGCAGATGTTCGGTGGCTTCGGGGAGGTGCGCACCAACCCCGACGGGTCCGCGCTTTTCACCACGCACTACGGCAGCCGGCGGGAGCTGCTCACCTGGATCATGGGCATGGGGCCCGAGGCGGAGATCGTCGACCCGCCCGAGCTTCGCGCGGCGATGATCGGCGCGCTCGAGCGCGTGGCGGATCGTCACGCCGCCGAGGGCGGCGCGCGGGAGACGCGGGAGCCGGCGCCCGAGCCCGGCGAGCCGGCGGTGCGCACTCCCCCGCAGGCGCCGGACCGCGTGGTGCCCGCCGAGCGCTTCACCCGGCTGCTGGCCCTGATGACGAGGCTGCTGGCCGCCTGCGGGGCCTCGGCCGAGGCTTATGTGCGGTGCTCGGAGCTGAGGAACGGCCTGAACCTCGACCAGCGCGAGCTGGAGGAGGATCTCGGGCTGCTCAACCTCATCAACTTCGGCGGCGGCTGCTACGCGCTGTTCGCGCAGGTCGTCGACGAGAGCGTCCACGTGCAGCGTGAGACCTACGGCGACCGCTTCGCGAGGCCCGCCCGCCTCTCCCCGCTGGAGGCCAAGGCGCTGCTCTGGGCGCTGGAGTTCATCGGGGACCGGCTCCCGGTCGGCACGGACGACGAGGACCCGCTGGCGTCTGCGCGCGCCAAGATCGAGGACGCCATCGGCCAGGACCGGCTGCCGCAGATCGAGCTGGGGCGGGTCCACACGGCCAACACCGCGGTCGCCGCGGCCCTCACCAGGGCCATCCGCGAGGATCGCGTCATGGAGATCGAGTACTGGTCGGAGGCGCGCGGGGCACTCACGAGCCGGGCCATCGAGCCGCACCTGCTCGTGAACTCGCAGGACGCCTGGTACGTCGTCGCATACTGCCGGCGGGCCGACGCCCAGCGGACCTTCCGCCTCGATCGCATCCGCAGCGCCCGGGTCGGCGACGAGCGGTTCGAGCGCCGCTCGGAGATGAGCGTCGGGCCGTACCTCCCATGGGGGGACCGGCCCCAGCCGGGGAGCCCGCTCGTGCAGAGCGCGTCGGTCTGGTGTGGTCCGGAGATCGCGCGCTGGCTGATCGAGCAGCACCCCTCCTGGGAGCGCTACGCGGACGGGAGCGTGCTGGTCGAGATTCCCTACGCCAGCGAGGAGTGGCTCGTTCGCGAGGTGCTCAAGCACCAGGGAGACGCCGTTCTCTTCGAGCCGATCGGCCTCCGCCGCACCGTCGCGTCGGCGGCTGCCGAGGTGCTCGCGCGCTACGGCGTGCGCTCCGGCCCGCGCCGCCGCGCGGCCAGCCGGTCCCGGGGCTCCTAGCACGAGGCGCCCATGAGCGGCGCGGCCCAGAGCCGCTGTCCCTGCCCGCGGACGATGAGCCCCGCAAGCTCGAGGCGGCCAACCGCCGCCGCCACCTGAGCCGGGCCGGCGCCCAGGGCGGCAACCAGCTCGTCCACCCTGAGCGGCTCGCGGCGCAGGCGGTCATGCACCTCCCGATCGAGCCCCTCCAGCCCCGGCCGTGCCGGCGAGGGTGCATCCTCCCAGCCCGCGTCCGGCAGCTC
>DATFWK010000068.1:0-5323 GCA_035259345.1 Miltoncostaeaceae bacterium
TCGGCGGCGGCCGTGTTCGCGAGGCGCGCTTTCTGGCCTTCGGCTGCGGCGCGGCGATGGCCGCCGCGTCCGCCGCCTGCGCCCGCCTCGAGGGCGCGCCGCTCGACGACGCGCTCCGGCTCTCCGCCGACGACCTCGACGCGGACCTGGGCGGCCTCGGGCCCGCCCGCCGCCACGGTCCCGAGCTCGTCGCCGACGCGGTCGCGAGGGCGCTCGAGGCGTGGTTCTCCGCGCGGCTCGGCGCTTCGGGGATCCCCCTCGAGCGGCGGCGGGTCGCGGTCGCGATGAGCGGCGGCGTGGACAGCGCCGTGGCCGCGATGCTGCTCCGCGACGCCGGGCTCGACGTGGTCGGGGTGACGATGCGCCTCTGGCACGACCCGCACGCCGCCGCGGCCGAGCGCTCGTGCTGCTCGCCGGAGACCGTCCGCCTGGCCCGGGCGAGCGCCCACGCGCTCGGCATCCCGCACCTCACGCTCGACGTCGCGGAGACCTTCCGGCGCGGGGTGGTCGAGTCGTTCGTCCGCGCCTACCGGGCGGGGCGCACCCCCAACCCCTGCGTCACCTGCAACGGCACCGTCCGCTTCCGCGTGCTCGCCGAGGCTGCGGCGCTGGTCGGCGCCCGGCGCCTCGCGACCGGCCACTACGCGCGCATCGCCCGTGAGGGGCGGCGGCCCGTGATCGCCCGCGCGCTGGACGCGGCGAAGGACCAGAGCTACATGCTGGCTGCGCTCGAGGGCCCACTGCTCGAGCGGCTCGAGCTCCCGCTCGGCGGGCTCGCGAAGTCGGACGTCCGGGCCATGGCTCGCGCGGCCGGCCTCCCGGCGGCCGACGCCGTCGAGAGCCAGGAGGTCTGCTTCGTGGGCGTCGGCGGCTACGCGGCGTTCCTCGAGCGCTCGGCCGGGATGACGCCGCGCCCAGGCGACATCGTCGACCGCGGCGGGCGTGTGCTCGGGGCCCACGGCGGGCACTGGCGCTTCACGGTCGGTCAGCGTCGCGGCGTCGGTGTCGCTGCCTCCGAGCCGCTCTACGTGCTGGCGACGGACGCCGAGGAGAACCGGGTCGTGGTCGGCCCGCGGGCGGCGCTCGCGACGCGGACGCTCCGGCTCGAGGACGCGGTCGTGCACGGCTCGGTCGCCGGGGAGCTCGAGGTGCGCGTACGCTACCGGGGGCGGGGCCTGCGCGGCCGCGTCAGCGGCTCGGAGGGCACGGCGCTCACCGTCGCGCTCTCCGACGCGGCGGACGGGGTCGCGCCCGGACAGACCGCCGCGCTCTACCGGGCGGGACGCCTGGTGGCGGCAGGGACCATCGTCGACGCAAAGGAGCGGTAATGGACTGGGGCAACGTCCTCGACGGCGCGCTCGCCTTCTTCCTCGTCATCGTCGGCGTCGGCATCGGATACGTGTGCCTGCGCCTGGGCGGCGTGCTGGGGCGCACGTCCACGAGCGTGCGCGAGCTGACCGACGAGGTGGTGCCGATCCTGACCCGCGCGCAGACCACGGTGGACGGCATCAACCTGGAGCTCTCCCGCGTGGACGAGATCATGGTGAGCGCCGTCAACGCGACCAAGGGCGCGGAGAGCGCCGTCGGCACCATCCAGAAGACCGTGAGCGCCCCGGCGCGGAAGGCGTCCGGCCTCGCCGCCGCCCTGAAGGAGGCGGCGGCCACCTTCCGGGCCCGGCGCCAGGCGGAGCGCGTCGAGGTCGAGGAGCCGCCGCCGATGCCGGCCGTGGAGCCGCCCACCGGCTTCCCTGCGGGCCAGGCCGGGGTGAACGGCACGGCCGATGCCGCCGGGCAGGCCGTCGCGCCGAACCGGGGCCCGAGCCAGTCGCAGATCGCCTGGGCGCTTCCCAAGGGCCAGAGCGCCGAGGAGGAGTAGGGGGGTCCCATGCGCGCGCTGCGCTTCCTCGCCGCCACCTCCGGGGCCTTCGTCGCCTGGCTGTGGGTGCGCGGCGCCCGCGACCCGGCCGAGTGGCCGACGCGCATCCCGGAGGAGATCGCGCTGCTCCGCCGCGACCTGCTCGCATCCGTCGCGGCCGGCAAGCGCGCCGGGGAGGACGCCGAGGAGCACTTCGAGTCGAAGCGACTCGCCGTCGAGCGGGAGGAGATCCGACGGCGCGAGCAGCGGGTCCTGGCCCGCGCGTTCCCGCCCGCGCGCCGCGGCTGACGCCGACCGCCGCCCCGGCACCCGTCCGCCGAGCGGCGGTACAATCCGGCCCCCGATGACCACGAACGAGATCCGGCGGCGCTTCCTCGAGTTCTTCGAGCGCCGCGGACACCTGGTCCTGCCGTCGGCGCCGCTCGTCCCGTACGAGGACGACCCGTCGGTGCTGCTCACGATCGCCGGCATGCAGCCGCTCAAGCAGTACTTTCTCGGCACCGCGAAGCCCCCGGCGCCGCGCGCCGCGAGCGCCCAGAAGTGCTTCCGCACGCTCGACATCGACCAGGTCGGCCGCACGGCCCGCCACCTCACCTTCTTCGAGATGCTCGGCAACTTCTCGTTCGGCGACTACTTCAAGCGAGAGGCGATCCGCTTCGGGTTCGACCTGTCCACCGAGGTCTTCGGGTTCGACCCGGAGCAGATCTGGATCACGGTCTTCGAGGGGATGCCCGGCGTCCCGGCCGACGACGAGGCGATCGACTACTGGGTCGACGTCGGCATCCCGCGCGAGCGCATCCAGGCCCTGGGCGATCCCGACAACTTCTGGAAGCTCGGGCCGACCGGGCCCTGCGGCCCGAACACCGAGCTCTACCTCGACCGGGGGCCGTCGTTCGGCCCCGACGGCGGGCCCGTGACCGACACGGACCGGTTCCTCGAGTACTGGAACCTGGTCTTCATGCAGTACGAGCGCTCGAGCGACGGCACCCTCACCGACCTTCCCGCCCAGAACGTGGACACCGGCGCAGGCCTCGAGCGGATGGCCGCGATCCTCCAGGACAAGGAGTCGGTCTTCGAGACCGACGCCTTCTGGCCGCTGATCGAGTGGGCCGAGCGGAGGACGGGCCGCCGCTACGGCGAGCGCCCCCGCGACGACCGCGCGCTGCGCGTGCTCGCCGACCACGGCCGCGGCATGACCTTCCTCGCCGCCGACGGCGTGCGCCCGGGCAACGAGGGCCGGGACTACATCCTGCGGCGCATCGTCCGGCGGGCGATGGCCGAGGGCTCGCACCTCGGCCTGGGCCCGGAGGAGCTCGCCGGGCTCACCGGGGAGGTCGCCGACCGCTACGGCGACGCCTATCCCGAGCTCCGAGAGCGGGCGTCCGAGGTCGCCGACGTGATCGGCGCCGAGGCGGAGCAGTTCGCCCGCACCCTCGACCAGGGCACGCGCCTGCTCGCCGAGGTGATCGCCCGGTCGCAGGGGCAGGTGAGCGGGGAGGACGCCTTCCGCCTCCACGACACGTACGGCTTCCCGCTCGACCTCACCGTCGACGCCGCCGAGGCGGCGGGCCTCGGGGTGGACGAGGAGGGCTACCGCCGGCTGATGGGCGAGCAGCGCGAGCGGGCGCGCCGAGCCGGCGTCCGCGGCGCGGACGCGGTCGCCGAGCGGGCGGAGCCCTTCGCGATCGCGAGCGCGCCGGCCGAGTTCGTCGGCTACGACGACTGGACGGTCCGCACCACGGTGACGGCCGTCGAGTCGATGGAGGGCGGCGAGGCGCTGGTCAAGCTGGCGCAGTCGCCCTTCTATCCGCAGGGTGGCGGCCAGGTCTCCGACTCCGGCGCGATCTTCGGGCCGCGCGGCCGGGCGGAGGTGCTCGAGGTGCTGCGGGTCGGCGACGACCAGGTGCTCCGGGTCCGCCTCGACGGCGACCTCGCGTCGGGCGACGAGGTCGAGGCCGTCGTCGACGCGGCCGCCCGCCGGGCGACCCAGGCCAACCACACCGCCACGCACGTCCTGCACTGGGCGCTCCGGGACATCTTCGGGCCGGGCGTGCGGCAGGCCGGCTCCTACGTCGGCCCCGACAAGCTGCGCTTCGACTTCACCCGCCGCGAGCGCCTGACGGACGACGAGCGGCAGCGCCTCGAGGACATGGTGAACGCGCGCATCGTCGAGGACGCGCCGGTCGGTGCCGAGGTCGTGAGCCGCGCCGAGGCCGACTCGCGCGGCGCGATCGGTTTGTTCGAGGAGAAGTACGGGGAGCGGGTACGTGTGCTCTCGACCGGCGACTTCTCGCGGGAGCTCTGCGGCGGGACCCATGTCGCCCACACCGGCGAGATCGGCGCGTTCAAGATCGTCTCCGAGGGCAGCATCGGCTCGGGCACGCGGCGCATCGAGGCGCTCACCGGGCCGGCCGTGCTCGCCTGGCACCGCGAGCGGGAGCAGGAGCTCGAGCGGAAGGTCGAGGAGCTCGAGGCGCGGGCGCGCGAGCTCGAGGGCGAGGTGCGGCGGGCCCGCTCGTCCCGGGTCGACCTCGACGCGATCGCCTCGGCGGCCGAGGCGATCGGTCCGGTCAGTGCGCTCGTGAGCGAGGTCGAGGCGGCCGAGATGGACGACCTCCTGGGCGCGAGCGACCGGCTGCGCGACCGCCTCGGCGACGGCGCCGCCGTCGTGCTGGGCGCGCGGACGGACGGGCGCGCGATGCTCGTCGCGAACTTCGCCAAGGGGGCCGTGGAGGCCGGCCTCTCCGCCGACGCGCTCATCAAGGGCGTGGCGCCGCTCGTGGACGGCGGCGGCGGCGGGCGGCCGAACCTCGCCCGGGCCGGCGGCAAGCGCCCCGAGGGCCTGCCCGAGGCCCTGAGCGCGGCGCGCGAGCTGATCCGGGGGCAGGCCGGCTGAAGGTCATGGCCCTCGACCACGGTCGAGCGCGCACCGGCGTCGCGGTGAGCGACCCGACGGGAACCATCGCCCGGCCGCTCGCCGTGATCGAGCGGGTGGACAGCCCGGCCGGGCGAAGCGCGCTCGAGGCGCTCATCGCCGACGAGCGCCCGGAGGTGATCGTGGTGGGGGAACCGCTGCACCTCTCCGGCGCGCGCGGCGAGCAGGCCGCGACGGCCGCGCGGTTCGCGGCGCGCCTTCGCAAGCGGGTGGACGTCCCCGTCGAGCTGGTGGACGAGCGCCTGACGACGGCCGAGGCGGGCCGCCGGGCGAGCGAGGCGGGCAGCCAATCGTCGCTCGACAGCCTTTCCGCCTGCGTCCTGCTCGAGGCCTACCTGGCCCGGCAGGCGTGAGCGCCGAGCCGCCTCCGGAGGGTCGGCGCCGGCGCCGCTCCGCCGTGTGGATCGTCCTGCTCGCCGGCCTGGCCGTCCTGGCGGTCGTCGGCATCGTGACCACGCGCAGGGGCGGCGACAAGACCCCGACCAACACTGCACCGACGCAGATCAGGCTGA
>DATFWK010000069.1:0-24328 GCA_035259345.1 Miltoncostaeaceae bacterium
GTCGCGATGAAGCTGACCGATGCGATCCGGTCGACGACGCCCTCCGGCTCGACCACCTGGACGTTCCTCACGGTCTCGGCCGTGAGCGGCCCGAACCACGGCTGATCCTCGAACGCGCGGCGCCACCCGCGGTCGGTGTACCAGGGGCTCGCGCCGCGGTGGGCGTGCACGAGGCGCTGGACGGCGTCCACCCACGCCACGTCCCGGTCCATCACGTTCCACACCAGCCCGAGCCGCCGCCCCTCCGCCAGCACGCGGTGGATCTCGGCCAGCGCGGTCGGCCCGTCGAACCAGTGGAAGGCCTGCGCGACGGTCACCGCGTCGACGGCCCCGTCCGGCAGCGGGATGCGCTCGGCCGTGCCGGCCAGGACCCGGACGCCGGGAAGGGCCGCGGCCAGCTCGGCGCGCATGCCGTCCACCGGCTCGACGGCGACCACCTCGGCGCCGGTCGGGACCAGCTCGCGGGTGAGCTTGCCGGTGCCGGCCGCCATGTCGAGCACCCGCCGCCCGGGGCCGAGGCCGAGCGCCCGCACGAGCAGGGCCACCGCCGCGGGCGGGTATCCCGGCCGGGCGCGCTCGTAGCGAGCGCCGCCGGCGAAGCCGGACTCCGCCTCCCGGCGGATCTGCGCCCCGGCCCGGCCGCTCAGAGCGGGCCCTCGCGCGGGAGCAGCGCCTCCCGGTAGACCCGCAGCGCGTAGCGGTCGGTCATCCCCGCGACGTGGTCGGTGACGCGGGTGACGAGGTCGTCGCCCGGCCCGGGCGGCAGGAGCTCCGGCCGCTCGAGGTACCAGTCGAAGAGCGCGACGACGACGCCCTGTGCGCGCCGGGACTCCTCGCTGTTCGGCGGCGCCAGGTAGACCCGGCGGAACATGAAGCGCCTGAGCTCCAGGAGCGCACGCTCGAGGTCGGGCGACTGCGCGATGCGATCGCCGTCGCGGCTCGCCTCGACGACATCCGTCACCAGGCGGGTCAGCCGCTCGCCGGTGGTCGCGCCCAGCATCTCGATCGGCTCGGGCGGGAGCTCGGCCGGGTCGAGCGCCCCGGCCCGGATGGCGTCCTCGATGTCGTGGTTGACGTAGGCCACGCGATCCAGCAGCCGGACGACCTGGCCCTCGAGCGTCGCGGGCTTCCCGGGGCCGGTGTGGTGGCGGATCCCGTCGCGCACCTCGCGGGTGAGGTTCAGGCCGCGGCCGTCGCGCTCCAGCACCTCCACCACCCGCACGCTCTGCTCGTTGTGGCGGAAGCGGCGGTCGAAGCGGGCCTGGAGCACCTCGTCGAGCGCCGCCTCGCCGGAGTGGCCGAAGGGCGCATGGCCGAGGTCGTGACCCATCGCGATCGCCTCGACCAGGTCCTCGTCGAGCGCCAGCGCCCGCGCCACGGTGCGGGCCACGGCCGAGACCTCGAGCGTGTGCGTGAGCCGGGTGCGGTAGTGGTCGCCCTCCGGGGCGATGAACACCTGCGTCTTGTGCTTGAGCCGCCGGAACGACTTGGTGTGCAGGATGCGGTCGCGGTCCTGCTGGAACGCGCTCCGCAGCGGGTCCGGAGGCTCCGGCCGCTCGCGGACGGCCTCCTCGGCACGCGCCGCCCGCGGGCCCAGCGGCCGCGCGGCCTGGCGCAGGCTCACGCCAGCGCCGGCGCCTGGGCGGGGAGCTGGATCGGGAAGACCCAGGGACCGGGCAGCCCGTCGTGCGAGCCGCGCTCCCCCATCGTCCCGATCGTGACCGTGAGGTGGACCGTGTCCCGCGGGATCGCGGGGGCGATGGCCAGCGAGCCCTCGACGCGGTTGCCCTCGCGCTCGACGTCCACGAGCGCCGTGCGGTAGCGCCGGCCCTGGTCGTCGACCACGAGCACGTCGAGCGCCCCGAGCGGCTTGCGCTTCTTCGGGTCGCTCGTGTGCGCCAGGTAGCGCAGCCGCGCGCCGTTCTGGTAGCGCTCGAGCGAGGTCAGGGCGACCGTGACGTCGTCGATCGACTCGGTCTGGTTGAGCGCGACGACGCCCCGCAGCGTGCCGGGGCTGAAGACCAGCGCCTGGGGGAACGGGTCCGGGACGTCGCCCCAGCTCTCGGGCTCGCGGGGCTGGGCCATCGGGATGTCCGCCGCCAGCTGGTGGATGCGCTCACCCGAGCGGTGCTTCCAGATGTGCGGCCGCTCGCGGAAGAGGGACAAGAGCGCCCGGTGGGAGAACGCGCGCCCGTCATCCGGGATGTAGAGGCCGTAGCGGCCCTGGTCCGGCCGGGTCAGCTCGATGAAGGCGGCGGGTCGGTCGTCGGGCGCGGCCGCGCGGCCGCACCGGTCCGCGTAGTGCAGGTGGTCGATCTCCCAGCCGTCGATCAGGAGCTCGATGAGGTCCCCGAGGCTGCCGAGCCTGTAGCGCTCTTCAGATATGGCCGTGCGTCTCCTGGTGACTCCCGACGCAGAACAATACTCCCAGTACCGCCACGAACGCCGCCCCTCGGGCTCAGCCTGGAGCGGTGCCCGCGAGCGCCGCCTGGCCGGCCGCGATGCGGGCGATCTGGACCCGGTAGGGCGAGCAGGAGACGTAGTCCAGGCCCACCTCGTGGCAGAAGCGGATGGAGTCCGGGTCGCCGCCGTGCTCGCCGCAGATGCCGAGCTTGATGTCCGGCTTCGCCCCGCGGGCACGCTCGGACGCCATCCGCACGAGCTGCCCGACGCCGGCGACGTCGAGCGTCTCGAAGGGGTTGGCCGAGAGGATGTTCCGCTGGAGGTAGCGCGTCAGGAACTTGCCCTCGGCGTCGTCACGGCTGAAGGCCAGCGTCGTCTGCGTGAGGTCGTTCGTGCCGAAGGAGAAGAAGTCGGCCTGGCGGGCGATCTCGGCCGCGGTCAGCGCCGCGCGCGGCACCTCGATCATCGTCCCGACGAGGAAGTCGATGCGCTCCCCCAGCTCCTCCATCACGCGCTCGGCCTCGGCGATGACCTCCTCGCGGAGGATCCTGAGCTCCTCCTCGAACCCGACGAGCGGGATCATGATCTCGACCTGGGGCTCGCCCCCGGTCTCCTCGCGTACTCGCAGGGCGGCGCTGACGATCGCCGCGACCTGCATGCGGTAGACCTCGGGCCACTCGATGGCCAGGCGGCAGCCGCGCATGCCGAGCATCGGGTTGAGCTCGTGCAGCTCCTGCACGCGGGCGAGGCGCCGCTCGTCCTCCGGGTCGGCGGCGCCGCGCTCGCGCTCGAGCGCGACGGTTACCGTCAGGTCGAGCAGGCTCGGCAGGAACTCGTGCAGGGGCGGGTCGAGCAGCCGGATCGTGACCGGGAGCCCGGCCATCGCGCGCAGGATGCCGACGAAGTCCTCCTCCTGGAACGGCTTCAGCCGCTCGAGCGCGTCGAGCCGCTCGGCCTCGCCGGCGGCCAGGATCATCTCCTGGACGATCGGCACTCGGTCCTCGGCGAAGAACATGTGCTCCGTGCGGCAGAGCCCGATGCCCTCCGCGCCGAACTCGCGCGCCCGCCGCGCGTCCTCGGGCGTGTCGGCGTTGGTCCGCACGCGCATGGTGCGGGCCGCGTCGGCCCACTCGAGGATCCGCATGAGGTGCGGGTTGTCGGCCTGCGGCGGCACGAGCGGCGCCTCGCCCAGGAATACCCCGCCGCCGGTGCCGTCGATCGTGATGAGGTCGCCGGCCCCGACGTGGTGGCCGGCGATGGACATGCCGCCGTTCTCCGGGTCGAGCTCGATCTCCGACACGCCGGTCACCGCCGGCTTGCCCATGCCCACGGCGACGATGGCGGCGTGGGAGGTCTTGCCGCCGCGCGCCGTGAGGATGCCCTGGGCGCCGATCATGCCGTGCAGGTCGTCTGGGGTCGTCTCGTCACGGACGAGGATCACCCGCTCGCCAGCCTTCCCGCGCCGCTCGGCCTCGTCGGCGTCGAACACCACGGCGCCCACCGCCGCGCCGGGCGAGGCGTTCACGCCGCGGGCCACCGGCTCGGGCGCCTGGCCGACGTCGAGCTGCGGCAGCAGCAGCTGGCGCACCTGGTCGGCGTCCACCAGGTCGAGGAGGGCCTCGTCGCTCGTCACCAGGCCCTCGTCGACCATGTCGACCGCGATGCGCGCCATGGCCTGGGCGCTGCGCTTGCCGTTGCGGGTCTGGAGCATGTAGAGGCGGCCGTCCTCGATCGTGAACTCCACGTCCTGCATGTTCCGGTAGGTCCGTTCCAGCAGCCCCATCGTCTCGATCAGCTGCTCGTAGGCCTCGGGCAGCTCGGTCGCGAGCTCGGCGAGCGGTCGCGGGGTGCGGATGCCCGCCACCACGTCCTCGCCCTGGGCGTTGATGAGGAAGTCGCCGAAGGGCTCGGCGGCCTCGCCGGTCGTGTTGTTGCGGGTGAAGGCCACGCCGGTGCCGGAGCGGTCGCCGGTGTTGCCGAAGACCATCTGCTGGACGTTCACGGCGGTGCCGAGGTCCCAGGGAATGTGGTTGAGCCGGCGGTAGTCCTGCGCGCGCCGGTTGTCCCAGCTCTCGAACACGGCGCGGATCGCCGCGTCCAGCTGCGCGCGCGGGTCCTGCGGGAACGGCTCGCCGCGCTCGCGCTCGAAGATCTCCTTGTACCGGTCGACCAGCTCGCGCAGGTCGTCGGCCGAGAGGTCCACGTCGGCCTTTGCGCCCCGGGCGTCCTTCATCTCGTCGAGCGCGCGCTCGAAGGCGGCCTTGTCCACCCCGGACACGACGTCCCCGAACATCGAGATGAAGCGCCGGTAGGAGTCGTAGGCGAAGCGGGCGTTGCCGGTGCGCTCGGCGAGGCCCTCGACGCTGCGGTCGTTCAGGCCCAGGTTGAGGACCGTGTCCATCATCCCCGGCATCGAGAACTTCGCGCCGCTGCGGACCGAGACCAGGAGCGGGTCGGCCGGGTCGCCCAGGCGCCGGCCGGCCTCCTCCTCGAGGCGGGCGAGGTGCTCGTCGACCTCCGCCTCGAGCCCCGCGGGCAGCTCGTGGCCGCCGCGCAGGTAGGCCATGCAGGCCTCGGTCGTGATCGTGAAGCCCCGCGGCACGGGCAGGCCGAGGCGCGTCATCTCGGCGACGTTGGCCCCCTTCCCGCCGAGGAGGTCGCGCATCTCCCGCGACCCCTCCGAGAAGTCGTAGACCAGCTTCGTGCCCACCGTCGTCCTCAACGCGTGCCCCCCTGTGTGACCTTGGAGAAGTCGGCGACCTTCCCGAGCGCGCCGGCCGCCTTCCGGACGAGCGCGTAGCGGCGCTCGCGCACGGCCGGGTCCGGCGCGTTCACGAGCACGTCCTCGAAGAAGCGGTCGACCGCGGTGGCCAGCGGCGCCGCCGCCGCCAGCGCCGCCGCGAGGTCGCGCCGCCGCCGGGCCGCCTCGACTCCCGGCCCGACCGCGCCGATCGCATCGTCGAGGGCCCCCTCGCCCTCGTCCCCCGCGGGCTCGAACGGGCGGTCGCCGTCCGGCCCCTGCTGGGCGATCTTGATGCAGCGCGTCGAGGCCGTCCAGAGCGCCCAGAAGCCCTCGTCCGCGCGCGCGGCCTCGATGCCGCGCGCCCAGGCTGCGGTCGCCACGACGCTGCGCAGATCCGCGCCCTGGGCGGCTGCGGCCGCCTCGGCGCCGACGCCCTCGCCCGCGAGCTGGAACGCCAGGCGGTCGGCGACGAACGCGTCGAGGGCGTCGAGGGTCTGCTCGGGGGAGCGCGCCAGGTCGGCGCCCTGGCCGCGGAAGGCCTCGAAGGCGTCCCGGAAGGCCTCGCCGAGGTCCGCGTCCCAGCCCCGCTCGAGGGCGATCCTGACCAGCCCCGCCGCCGCCCGTCGCAGGCCGTAGGGGTCCTTCGAGCCCTTCGGGACCTCGCCGATCGCGAAGGCGCCCACGAGGTTGTCGATCTTCTCGGCCGCCGCCAGCAGCGCCCCGGCCGTGGTCGAGGGGGTCGGCGACTCGGGCCCCTCCGGCAGGTACTGCTCCTCGATCGCCCGGCTCACCTCCTCGTCCATCCCCTCGAGGCGCGCGTAGTGCGCGGCCGCGTAGCCCTGGAGCTCCGGGAACTCGGCGACGAGCACCGCGCCCTGGTCGGCCTTGGCCCAGCGCGCGGCCTCCTCCGCCTCCCCGGCCGGCTCGCCGACGCGCTCCGCGAGGCCCCGCACGCCCGCGACGAGGCGGTCGCGCTTGTCGGCCATCGTGCCGAGGCGCTGGTGGAAGACGATCGCGTCGAGGCGCCGGTCGAGCTCGGCCAGGCCGGCCGCGCGGTCCTTCTCGAAGCTGAACGCGGCGTCCTGGAGGCGCGCGTCGAGCACCTCCTCGTTGCCGCGCGTGATGAGATCGGCGTGGGCGGGGTCGCCGTTCGACACCGCGAGGAACCCGCTCTCGAGGGTGCCGTCGGCGCGCTCGAGCGGGAAGTAGCGCTGGTGGGTCTGCATCGCGGTCACCAGCACCTTGGGCGGCAGGCGCATGTGCTCCTCGGCGATGCGTCCGGCGATGACGCTCGGCCACTCGACCAGGTAGACGACCTCCTCGAGCTTGCCGAGCGGGTCGCGCCACGTGCACTCTCGCTCCGCTGCCGCCGCGTGCAGCGCCTCGTCGATCACGCGCCTGCGCTCGCCGTGGTCGGCCACGACGCCGACGGCGCGGACGGCCTCCCGGTAGTCGCCGGCCCGCTCGATGCGAGCGGGGCCCCCGATGAAGCGGTGGCCCATGCTCGTGTCGCCGGCCCGAAGGCCGTGGAGCTCGAAGGGGACCGTCCGGCCGTCCAGCTTGGCGACGATCCAGCGCACCGGGCGTGAGAATCGCAGGCCCGTGCCCTCGCCCCAGCGCATGGTCTTCGAGAAGCGCAGGCCCTCGAGAAGCCGGCGTGCGGTCTCCGGGACCAGGTCCTCGACTGGCCGCGCCTCGTCGCGGAGCTCGGCCGCGACGAAGCGCCGCCCGCCCTGGCCCTCCCGCTCCACCAGCTGGGCGGGCTCGATGCCGTGCTTGCGCGCGAAGCCCTCCGCCGCCGGGGTCGGGCGGCCCTCGGCGTCGAACGCGGCGTCCACCGGGGGCCCGAGCACCACGCGCGTCTCGGACGGCTGGGCGTCGGGAAGGCCGGCGGCGAGCACGGCGATGCGCCGCGGCGCCACCCAGACCTCGATCCGCTCGGGCTCGATCCGCAGCGCCTCCAGGCTCGCCTTCACCAACCCCCCGGCCTGCTCGACGGCCTCCCTGCACGCGCTGGAGGGCAGCTCCTCGCAGCCGACCTCGAGCAGCAGGTCAGGCACGCGCGGCCTCCGCGCCGTCCCGCCCGGCGAGGTAGGCCTCGGCCACCCGCGCCGCCAGCGCGCGCACCCGCCAGATGTACGCGCCCCGCTCGGTCGGGCTGATGACCCCGCGCGCGTCGAGCAGGTTGAAGGTGTGGCTGCACTTCAGCACCTGGTCGTAGGCCGGCAGCACCAGGCCCTCGTCGAGGCAGCGCGCGCACTCGGCCTCGTGCTCCGCGAAGCGCCGGAACAGGACCTCCGTGTCCGCGACCTCGAAGTTGTAGCGGCTCCACTGGCGCTCGCTCTCGAGGTAGACGTCGCCGTAGGTCACGCCCTCCGCCCAGGTCAGGTCGTACACCGACCGGACGCCCTGGAGGTACATCGCGATCCGCTCGAGGCCGTACGTGAGCTCGGCGGAGATCGGCCGCAGGTCGATGCCGCCCGCCTGCTGGAAGTAGGTGAACTGGGTGATCTCCATGCCGTCCATCCAGACCTCCCAGCCGAGCCCCCAGGCCCCGAGGGTCGGTCCCTCCCAGTCGTCCTCCACGAACCGGATGTCGTGCTGGGCGGGCTCGATGCCGAGCGCGGTGAGCGACCCGAGGTACAGGTCCTGGACGTCGTCCGGCGAGGGCTTGAGGAGCACCTGGTACTGGAAGTAGTGCTGGAGGCGGAATGGGTTCTCGCCGTACCGGCCGTCCGTGGGACGGATGGAGGGCTCGACGTACGCGCAGCGCCACGAGTCCGGGCCCAGGCTCCGGAGGAGCGTCGCCGGGTTGAACGTCCCGGCCCCCACCTCCGTGTGGTACGGGCTCATCAGCACGCAGCCGCGCGAGGCCCAGTAGTGGTTCAGGTTGTCGATGACGTCCTGGAAGCTCGGGACTCCGCCCGCCATGCGGCCTCCGCCGGGGATGGGCCGCCGAGTCTATCCGGGCCCCGGCGAGCCAGTGGGGCCCGGGATGGGCGCAGGGGACGTTGATCCCTGACGCCGGCGGGCCGATACTTGCCCATCGACCTCGAGGCGCTGAACGCCCTCGGCGAGGGCTCGCTGGTCGGACTCCTCGGCATCGAGATCGTCGCGGCCGAGGACGGCGCGGTCCACGCGCGACTGCCGGTGCGGGCCGAGGTCATGGCTCCCAACGGCTTCCTCCACGCCGGCTCGGTGGTCTCGCTCGCCGACACGGCCTGCGGCTACGGCACCTACCTCAGCCTGCCCTCCGGCGCGGAGGGGTTCGCGACGGTGGAGCTCGCCTCACACCACGTCGGCACCGCGCGGGGAGGGGCGATCGAGTGCCGCGCCGGCCGCGTCCATGCCGGCCGCTCGACCCAGGTGTGGGATGCGCGCGTCACCGGCGAGGGCGACCGCGCGATCGCCCTCTTTCGGTGCACCCAGCTGATCCTCTGGCCGCGGACAGACGGGGCAGCGCCCTAGACGGCGCCCGGTCCGCGGGCCGGCCTGACGAGCTCCCCCGCCGTGGGGTCCCAACGCCAGTCGTCGCCAGGCGTGACGTGGGTGCCGCCGATCCAGCGGTCGATGCCGAGCAGCTCGACCCGGTCGGCCTCGCCGCGCAGCACGCGCTCCCCGTGTGACGTCAGGCGAAGCGGGAGGCGGGCGAAGAGCTGGTTGTCGCCCAGCGGGGGCGGCGGTGGGAGTGGGTCTCCGGCGTCGGTCTCGACCAGACGGTTCGAGCCCTGCCCGAGCGCGGCGAGGCTGCGGTGGAACCAGGTGTCGCCGAGGAAGGGCGCCTCCTCCAGTCGCTGGGCGGCGACGAAGGCGGCGGGAGGCGTGCGGGCGCCGCCGGCGATCGCCGCGAGCGCGCGCCGCTCCGTTCCCGAGAGGCCGTCCCCCGGCGCCGGCAGCTCGTCCAGCAAACGCCGCAGCGCGGGAGCGAGAAACGGGAGCTCGGGCGTCTCCCGCGTCGCCCATCCGGCCAGCGCCGTGGGGTCCGGCGCCCGGAACGCCGACCAGGCGGCCGCCGCCGCGCCGAGCGCCGCGGGGTCCGCCGGCCGGCGCGCCGGCCAGAGGGTCTCGAGCTCGCCGGCCGTCAGCTCGCCGAGCCCGTGGAAGGAGGGCCTGCCCGGGAAGGAGCCGACCACGATCAGCTCGGGCGCGGCCTCTTCCTGCTGGGCCAGCGCGAGCGCGTCGAGCAGCTGGAGCTGGTCGTAGAGGTCGTGCTCGAACCAGAGCACGACCTGCAGGCCGTCGCGGAGCGCCTCCAGCAGCTGACGGTCTCGCCGCTCGAGCGATGCGCGCAGCGCCTGCGGACTGCCCCAGCCGCAGTCGGCCAGGAAGCCGGCGCGCGACCTGAGCAGCTCGTGCCGCGGCAGCGCCGGGACCGGTCCCTCGTGGAGGACGTCCTGCCATGGCAGCACGGCGCCGCCGAGCGCGGTCCGGCGGAGGGTGTTGCCGGCGCTCTCGCCGTTCGTGACGTGCAGCAGCGACGGCCGCGTCGACGGGGCGCGGCCGCGGCGGGCGAGATAGGCCGCGCCGCACGTGCAGTGGTCGAGTGAGGTGCAGGCGCAGCCGACGACGCGGGCGAGCTCGTCGCGCATCCTCCGGAGCGCGCCGATGCGCGCGTCGATCTCGTCGATCTTCACCGCCATCCGCACCCGCAGGGCGTCCGAGGGGGCGGCGGAGCGGGCCGCCGCGCGCAGGTACTCGGCGATCTCGGCCAGCGTGAAGCCGACCGCCTGGGCCTCCTTGATCGCGCGCAGGAACCGCACCGTCTCCTCGTCGTAGCGCCGGTGCCCGCTCGGCGTTCGCTCCGGCGCCGGCAGCAACCCGCGCCGCTCGTAGTAGCGGAGCGTCTCGACGTTCACCCCTGCGCGCTCCGCGACCTCGCCGACCCTCATGCCGTGGACTCTAGACCCGTACCTGGGTACGGAATGCAACCCGCTGCCATCATCGACAGGCCGGCCGGGCGTCACCGGCCCTGCTGACGCGCTCGAGAGGCTGAAACGCCGGAATCGTGGTATTGGCAGATCAGACATCACCACGTCGCCTCGAGGCTCGGCCGGAAAGGACGAGGGAGCTGCCAGAGACGAGTGACAGCACGCCGCTCGCCGCCGGCCTCGGGTCGCCGGACGCACGCCGATGACGGGCGGCGGCGCAGCGCGGAGGACGGCCGGGCTCGTCGGGTCGCTCCTCGGCAGGGCGACGGCCGCGGGCACGCAGGCGCTCGAGCACCGGCTGGGCGGCGCCCAGCGGACGCGCGTCGTCGTCCTGCTCGCGGCGGTGCTCGGCCTGGCAGGCGCCGACGTGGCGACGGTGGGCGCGTCGGCGACGCAGCTGCGGGACGCGCTCCACATCACGAACACCGACATCGGCCTGCTCGTCGCCGTCTCGTCGCTCGTCGGCGCGGCCGCGAGCCTGCCGGCCGGCGCGCTCGCCGACCGGGTCCCGCGCACCCGGGTGCTCGGCCTGGCGATCGTCCTCTGGGGCGGGGCGATGATCTGGAGCGCGACGGTCTCGAGCTTCGGGATGCTGCTCGTGGCCCGGCTCGCGCTCGGGGCCGTCACCGCGGTGGCCGGGCCCTTCATCGCCTCGCTCGTCGGCGACTACTTCCTGGCATCCGAGCGCGGGCGCATCTACGGCTTCATCCTCTCGGGCGAGCTCATCGGCGCGGGCATCGGCTTCGCCGTGACGGGCGACATCGCGGCCCTCTCCTGGCGCGCCGCCTTCGTCGCCCTCGCGATCCCCGCGTTCGTCCTCGCCTGGCTGATCTGGCGGCTGCCGGAGCCGGCCCGTGGCGGCCAGGAGCCGCTCATCGCCGAGGGAGCCGAGCCCGAGGCGGAGGCGGCGGACGAGCTGCGGCACGGGACCGCCGCGCAGCAGCTCGCCCGCGACAAGGGGATCCAGCCGCACGAGGAGCTCGTCCTGACGGAGGACCCGGCCCACATGGGCCTGCTCGCGGCGATCCGGTACATCCTTCGGATCAGGACCAACGTCGTCCTCATCCTCTCGAGCGCCTTCGGCTACTACTTCCTCGCGGGCGTGCAGACGTTCGGCGTCGAGTTCACGACGCACCAGTACCGGATCAACCAGGCGTTCGCGAACGGCCTCCTGCTCGTCGTCGGCGCCGGTGCCATCGTCGGCGTACTCGCCGGCGGCACGATCGGCGACCTCCTGCTGGGGCACCGGGTGCTCAACGGGCGCATCCTGGTGAGCGCCGTCTCCGCCGCGGCCGCCGCGATCCTCTTCCTCCCGGCGATCTTCACGCGCAGCGCGACGACCGCGGCGCTCTACCTCGTCTTCGCCGCGCTCGCCATCTCGGCGCAGAACCCGCCCCTGGACGCGGCGCGGCTCGACATCATGCCGCCGCTCCTCTGGGGGCGGGCCGAGGGGGTACGCACCTTCCTGCGAACATCGGCGCAGGCGCTGGCCCCGCTCCTCTTCGGGGCCATCTCCGACTACGTCTTCGGCGGCGGCCGGAGCGGCCTGCAGTGGACGTTCGCCGTCATGGTGCTCCCTCTCGCGCTGAGCGCCTACTTCCTGTTCAGGGGGCTCTGGACCTACCCGCGCGACGTCGCGACCGCGGCGGAGACCGCCGCCAGGTCGCGTGCGGCCGTGTGAGGGCCGACGCGACCCGGCGGCCGGCGCCCTAGCCCAGGTCCGTCCGCTGGACCAGGCGGAAGCTGTTGCCCGAGGGGTCGCGGAACCCGCAGTCGATCCCGTAGGGGCGCTCGGTCGGCTCCTCGGTGAACTCGACGCCGCGGTCCTTCAGCTCCTTGTAGGTCCCGCGGCAGTCGTCGGTCGAGAAGAAGAGCCCGCCCGTGACCCCCTTCGCCATCAGGTTGCCGAGCTGCTTCCTGGTGTCGGGGTCGAGCACGGGCCCGTCGGGGGACATCAGCACGAAGGCGACGTCCCGCTGGCGGGGCGGCCCGACCGTCAGCCAGCGGAAGTTGCCCATCTCGGGCACGGTGACGTCCTCGCGGACCTCCATGCCGAGCTTGTCCGTGTAGAAGGCGAGCGCCTCGTCCTGGTCGTGGACCCACACGTTGACGTGGGTGAACTGCTTGAGCATCGCCGGTCTCCTTGTCGAGTGTCGCCGGCGACGTTAGCCCTGGAGGGCGCTCCGGTCTTCTCGAAAACCGCGGTTCAGGGAATCCTGCCCACGAGGTTCGGGCGCCTGTCGGTTATCGAGGTTTACGGCAGTGCCAACCGGGAAGCGGTCCGCCCAGGCGGTGGCGCAGCCTCGCCGCTCGGTCGTACTTGCACTCAAGTGGACCGGGCCCCAATCGCGTCACGAGGGGTTGACGAGAGGGCCGAGCCACCCAGCCTGGGTCCCACGAAGCAGCCAGCCCCTCGTGACGCCGACCGCCGAGGTCTGGCGACCGGGACCGCCGAGCCATGGTGATGCCAACCTACGGTTGTGTCGCCCCGCTTTGCCTCACAGCCGGGGGACGCGTGAAGGCGCGCAGCACGCACGTGGGGATCATCGCCCTGTCCCCGGCCGGCGGGTGCGAGGCGCGATAGGCAGTCGGCGAGCAGCCGAACGTCCGCCCGAAGGCCGTCGTGAACGAGCCGACGCTCGTGAGCCCGACGTTCATGCAGACTTCGGCGACGGTCCGGTCCGTGGTGCGAAGGAGCGCGGCGGCGCGCTCCATGCGCCGGCTCATCAGGTACTGGTGCGGCGTCTCGCCGAAGGCCCGGCGGAACTCACGGCTGAAGTGCGCCGGCGAGAGGCGCGCGGCGCGGGCGATGGACGGCACGTCGAGCGGCGTGCGGTAGCGCGCGTCGATCAGGTCCTTGGCGCGTAAGAGGTGCCGTGCCGGCGGTACGAACGCCATGGCCCGAGTATCCCACCTCGGGCTGCGCAACTCAGAGCGGCGCGGCGGAGCGAAGCACGACGCCGAGGTGCTCCCGGAGCACCAGGCCGACCACCCGCTCGACGCCCCCCTCGGCCTCCGGCGGGCAGACGGCGGCGGCCTCAGCTAGCGGCCGGCCGACCAGCCCGGCGAGCGCGGCGAGCGTCGCGGGGTCGAGCGGCTCGCCGGCCCGGGCGCAGTCCGGGCACAGCGCCCCGCCGGCCGGCGCGCTGAAGCCGACGAGCGGGCCCTCGGCGCCGCACCCGATGCACCCGCCGAGGCGCGGGAAGAGGCCGGCCAGCACCAGCAGCTTGCACTGGGTCCCGAGCACGATCGGGTCGAGGCGCGGCGGCCGCGTGCGGGGCGGGGCCCCGGCCAGCTCGCTGAGCGAGCGGCACACGAGGTTGAAGGCCCCCTCGTTGGGCTCGTGCTCGATGAGGACGCGCATCGCGCTCTCCAGCACGCAGCCGGCCGCGCGGAGCCTGTAGCCCTCCACCCACAGGCCGGCGTTGGCGTCGGTCACGTGCGCCTGGCGCACCTGGTGCAGCTCGCCGCGGCCCTCGGCGAGGCCCAGGTGCACGCGCACGCCCGGCTGCAGGCGGCCGCCGAGGCGCGAGCCTGCCTTGCGCGTGCCCTTCGCGATCGCGGACACCCTTCCGCGCTCGCGCGTCAGGAGCGTCAGCACGCTGTCCGCCTCGCCGTAGCGGATGGAGCGGAGGACGATCGCGTCCGTCTCGTACATACTCGGCTATGGTGACGGAAATGCCGGAAATCATCGTCTACACCAGCGAGCCGTGCTCGTTCTGCACCCGCGCGAAGCGGCTTCTGGAGAAGAAGGGCGTGACGTTCCGGGAGATCTTCATCCGTCGCGACGACTGGGAGGCGCGGGCCAGGATCGCCGAGATCACCGGTCACTACACGGTGCCGCAGGTGATCGTCGACGGCACGCCCATCGGCGGCTGGGACGACCTGGCCGCGCTCGAGCGGGCGGGCCGCCTCGACGAGATCCTCCTCGCCGCGTAGCCGGGGCCCCGGACCCCGGACGCGATGCGGCTCGATGTGCACGCATGGGGAGCGCCGGACGCCCCGCCCGTCGTCTGCCTGCACGGCGTGACCGGCCACGGCGGGCGCTTCCGCGACCTGGCGGCCGACCACCTCCCCGCTCGCCGCGTGCTCGCGCCGGACCTGCGCGGTCACGGCGCCTCCGGGTGGGACCCGCCCTGGGACATCCCGACGCACCTCGCCGACGTGATCGAGACCCTGGACGCGGCCGGCCTCGGGGAGCGGCCGCTCGACTTCGTCGGCTTCAGCTTCGGGGGGCGGCTGACGCTCGAGCTGGCCGCGCGCGAGCCGAACCGGGTCCGGCGGATGGCGCTGGTCGACCCGGCGATCCAGATCCCGCCGCCGAAGGCGCGTGAGTTCGCCGACGCCACCCGGCCGGACGTCCCGTTCCGAAGCGTGGACGAGGCCGTCGCCCGCAGGATCCAGTTCGCGCCCGCCGGCGACCGGCGGATGATCGAGGCGGACGCGCGGGAAGCACTCGTCGCCGGCGAGGACGGCCTTTTGCGCTATCGCTACTCGGCGAGCGCGGTCATCGCCGCGTACGGGGAGATGGCCCACGAGCCGCCGCCGGTGGCCAGGGTGCCCATCCTGCTCGTGCGGGCCGAGACCGGCATCGTCGAGGACGCCCATGAGGCCCTGCTCCGCGAGGCCGCCGGCACGCTGCTCGAGGTCCTCCGCGTGCCGTGCGGGCACTCGGTGCTCTGGGAGGCCTACGAGGCGACGGGCGCCGCCGTGGCGGCCTTCCTCGGCCGCCCCTGAGCCTCAGCCCGGATAGTCGGGCCGGTCGCGGATCGGGTCGAGGTCCGTGTCCGTCTCGGCCCAGGCCTTCGTCTTGGGCTCGAGCTCGAACGCGCGCGCCAGGTGCGCGACGGCCTCCTCGTGCCAGCCGCCGAGGGACTCGAAGCAGGCGAGGTTGTAGAGCACCGACGGGTTGTCCGGGTGGTCGGCCAGCGCCTCGTTGGCCATGGCCACGGCGGCGCTGTGCTCCCCTGCCGCGCTGAGCGGCATCGCGGCGAACACCGGCTCCCACGCCGACACGGTGTACGCCTCGCCGACCGGCCCGCCGATCGCCAGCACGGTCGTCTCCGGCGCGACCGCCACCGCCTTCCGACGGACGCCGGGGTCACCGAGGAAGACCAGCGTCCCGAGCGGCGCGTCGACCTCCTCGCCGCCGATCGTGAAGCGGGCGTGGCCCGCGACCACGATGTAGAGCTCCTCGTGGCCCCCGGCCCCGTGCCCGGTCTCGTCGTGGTCCTCCACGACGTCGTCCCCCGCGCCGTACGCGATGTACGCGTTGATGCCGAACGCGCGGATGCCGAGGTGGCGGCGCACGGGCCGCCAGTTGAGGGTGCCGCCGACGGCCGGCAGCGTCTCGATGTCGTCGAGGGCGACAGCGATGTACGGTCGCCCCGCGCTCATCAGGCCGCGGCGGCCTGCTGCAGCGGCTCGCCGGGCTCGAGCGGGTACCAGCAGGCGACCTTGTGGCCGGTGGCGTCGGGCTCGAGCGGCGGCATCTCGGTGCGGCAGCGCTCGGGCACGCCGCCCTCCCCGCCGATCTGGCGCGCCTTGGGGCAGCGCGGGTGGAACGGGCAGCCGGGCGGCGGGTTGACCGGCGAGGGCACGTCGCCCTGCAGGATGATCCGCTCGCGCGCGGCCTCGTTTCCGTAGCCCTTGGGGACGGCCGAGAGGAGCGCCGCCGTGTACGGGTGGCGCGGGTTCACGTAGAGGTCGGACGAGCGGGCCAGCTCGACCAGGTGGCCGAGGTACATCACCGCGACCCGGTCGGACACGTGCCGGACGACACCGAGGTCGTGGGAGATGAAGAGGTACGTCAGGTCGAAGTCGGTCTGGAGGTCCTCGAGCAGGTTCACGATCTGCGCCTGGATGGACACGTCGAGCGCCGAGACCGGCTCGTCGCAGATGATGAGCTTGGGCCTGAGCGCGAGGGCCCGGGCGACGCCGATGCGCTGGCGCTGGCCGCCGGAGAACTCGTGCGGGTAGCGGTTGTAGTGCTCGGGGTTGAGCCCGACGCGGGCCATGAGGTCCCGCACCCGTCCGCGGACGTCGCCCCTGTCACCCTGGATCCGGTACGGGGCGGCGATGATCTGGCCCACGCTCTTCCGCGGGTTGAGCGAGGCGTACGGGTCCTGGAAGACCATCTGCACCTCGCGGCGCAGCGGGCGCAGCTGCTTCTGGGAGCGGTGCGTGATGTCCGTGCCCTGGAAGGTGATGCGGCCGCCGGTCGGCTCGAGCAGGCGCGCGACGAGGCGCGCGGTGGTCGTCTTGCCGCAGCCGGACTCGCCCACCAGCCCGACCGTCTCTCCCGGGGCGATGCCGAAGGTCACGCCCTCGACCGCCTGCACCCGCCCGACCTCCTTCTGGAAGATGATCCCGCGCTTGATCGGGAAGTACTTGGTCAGGTCCTCGACCTCGACGAGCTGGCTCGTGGCCGGGGGTGCGGCGAGCTCGCTCATGACGTCGCCGCCAGGCGCCGCGCCTGCCGCTCGGCCCAGAGGCTCCGCTTCGACTCGGCCGTCAGGTGGCAGGCATCCGGGTGGCCGCCCCCGCGCTCGACGAGGTCCGGGCGGTCGCGGTCGCAGGGTGCGAACCGGTGCGGGCAGCGGGGGTGGAACGGGCATCCGGGCGGCACGCGGATGAGCGAGGGCGGGGCCCCCGCGATCGGCACGAGGCGCTCGTCGTGGCCGCCGACCTGCGGCACCGACTCCAGGAGGCCCCACGTGTAGGGGTGGAGCGGCCGGCCGAAGACGTTGTCCTTGTCGCCGAGCTCGATCGCGCGGCCGGCGTACATCACCATCACGCGGTCGCAGACGTCGGCGATCACCGCGAGGTTGTGGCTGATCAGCGCGACGCCGATGTCCAGCTCGCGCTTGAGCTCGTCGATGAGCTCGAGGATCTGGGCCTGGACCGTGACGTCGAGCGCGGTCGTGGGCTCGTCCGCGATCAGGAGGTCCGGCTTGAGGACCAGCGCCATCGCGATCATGACGCGCTGGCGCATGCCGCCCGAGAGCTGGTGCGGGAAGGACTCAGCGCGCTCGGCCGGGGACGGGATGCCGACGAGGCCGAGCATGTCCACCGTCTCCCGGCGCGCGACGTCCTTCGAGACGTCCCGGTGCGCGCGGATGGCCTCGATGATCTGGTCGCCCACCCGGTACATCGGGTGCAGCGAGGTCATCGGGTCCTGGAAGACCATGCCGATCTGGTCGCCGCGGATCTTCCGCAGGTCCTCCGCGTCGATGGTGAGCAGGTCGCGCCCGAGGAAGCGCACCTCCCCGGAGACGGCCGCGTAGCTCCGGTTGACCAGGCCCATCACGGTCATGAACGTGACGCTCTTGCCCGAGCCGGACTCCCCCACCACCCCGAGGGTCTCGCCGCGCGCCACCGAGAACGTGACGTCGTCCACGGCCTTGACCACCCCGTCCGGGGTGCGGAAGTGCACTCGCAGGCCCGTGACGTCCAGCAGCGCGCCGAAGGAGCCCCCGGCGCGCCCGTCGGGCCCGGTCGTCACGAGTACGTGACCCGCGGGTCGAGGTACGCGTAGGCGATGTCGACGAGCAGGCTCATGATCGCCACGACGAGCGCCGTGACCGTCGTGACGGCGAGGGCGACCGGGATGTCGAGCTGGAAGGCCGCGTCCAGGATGTAATTGCCGAGCCCGGGAAGGTTGAACACCTTCTCGGTGACGACGGCGCCGCCGAAGAGGATGCCGAAGTCGAGCCCGAACAGCGTCACCACCGGCGTCAGCGCCGCGCGCAGCGCGTGCCGGACGACTACCCGCCGCTCGGTGAGCCCCTTCGCGCGGGCGGTGCGGATGTAGTCCTCGCTGAGGACGTCGAGCATGTTGCCGCGCACGACCCGTGCATAGATCGCCGCGAACAGCAGCGCGAGCACGAACCAGGGCGAGATCATGTGCGTGAAGTAGCCCACCGGATCGTCGGTCAGATGGACGTAGCCGGTGCCCGGGATCCAGTGGAGCGTCTTCCAGAAGACGAACAGCCAGAGGATCCCGAGGAAGAAGACCGGCGTCGACACCCCGAGCAGCGCGAACCCCATCGCCCCTCGATCCATGGCCGTGCGTCTTCGAAGCGCCGAGATCGTCCCGATGACGATCCCGAGGAACAGCCAGATGATCGCGGCCCCGACCGCGAGGCCGAACGTGACCCAGAAGCGGCTGATGAGCTCGTCGCGTATCGGGGACTTCGTGTTGTACGAGAAGCCGAGGCCCGGCCAGCCGTACTTGTCACCCAGGAACAGGCGCTTGACGAACAGGCCGTACTGCACGATGGCCGGGTGGTTGAGGCCCAGGTCCTTCCGGACCTGGGCGATGAGCTCCGGCGTGGGCGCCTTGCCCACGAAGGAGTTCTCGGGCTTGGACGAGGGCAGCACATAGAAGATGAGGAAGGCGAGGAAGGTGACCACGAGCATCACGACGACGACCCAGAGCACCCGCCTGATGATGTACCTGCCCATCGTCTGCCTACTGCCCTCGTCCGGCCCGGATCGTTACTGGCTCTGCTTGCTCTGGTCCACCGCGACGTGGGCGTAGCCCGTCTCGCCGGTGGACTGGTCGAAGTCGTACGCCGTCACCGCGGGCCCGATCAGGTCCACGTTGTTGCGGAACTGATATGGGATCCACGGGACCACCGTTTCCATCAGCTTCTTGTCGAGGGCGATCCAGCACGAGTTGCGCGCGTCGCCGGTCTGGGCCGTGCACTTGTCGATGTCTGCGTCGACGTTCGGCACGCCGGTCGCCGGGAAGAGCGCCCCGATCTGCTTCGCCTTCGCCGAGGTCAGGCCGATCAGGCTGTAGTTGGTGTTGCCCGACGACAGGATGTTCGACCCGAGGAAGAGCGTCCGCAGGAACGTGGACGGGTCGGGGTAGTCCTTCCCCCAGCCCGCGTTCGCGCCGATCGGGATGTGCTTCGACGGCGTCTGGATCTGCGTGTACGCCGGGCTGGTCGGCAGCTCACGCGGGTTCAGCGTGATGCCGATCTTCGCCAGCGACGACTGGATGATCGGGGTCATCTTCGGGTAGGCCTGCACGCTTCGGTTCATGAAGAAGATGCTCTTGCACACCGACGAGTCGCAGATGCCGTCCTTGTTGGCGTCGTACTTGGACTGCTTCATCTCGTTCTTGGCCGCGTTCACGTCGCCGGCGCTGTTGGTCGACGGGTACGGGTTGTAGTCGCCGGGGTCGAACTGGCCGCCCTTGTACATGACGTCCGGGACGATGTGGTTCGCCACCGGCCCCTCGATGTTGCCGCCCCAGGCCAGCTTGAGCGCCGCCTTGTCCATCACGAAGTTCGCTGCCTTGCGGACGTGGATGTCGTCGAAGGGGGGCGTCGTCGTGTTCAGGTAGATGAAGTCGGTCCGGTCCGCCGAGTTCGTCTTGAGGAACTGCTTCTTGCTCGAGTTGCTCGCGTACTGGGCGATGATGTCCGCGGGCGGGTCGTCCGGGCTGCCCTCGAGCGCGCCGGCGCCGATCTTGTCGAAGATGTCCTTCGCGTTCGTGTCGATCGTGATCACGAAGCCGTCCGGCAGGGCCTGGCGGACCTTGGTGCTGTCCGTCGCCGGGTCGTAGTTCGGGTTGCGCACGAACGCGAGCCGCTGGGTCGGGTTGTAGCCCGACATCGGCTTGATCGCGCTGCAGCTCGCGATGTTGACCTTGTCGCTGCCCTGGATCATGTACGGGCCGGAGGCGATGACGTCACGCCCGTAGGCGCCTGCCTGCGTGAAGCACTTGCCGACCTCGGGCGGGATCGGCCCGCTGGCGGGCATCGCCATGAGGTTCAGGAAGTCGCCGGTCGGCCGGGTGAGGTTGAAGACGATCGTCTGGTCGTCCGGCGTCTGGATGCCGGAGATCGTCTTGGCCTTCCCGGCCAGGAAGGCGGCCATCCCCTTGATCACCGGCTGGTAGTAGAAGCCGTACTGCGCGGCGACGCTCGGGGTCGCGATCCGCTCCATCGCGAACTCGATGTCCTTGGAGGTGATCGCGCGGTTGACCGGCGGGCCGAACTTCACGCCCTGCTTCAGCTTGAACGTGTAGGTGAGCCCGTTGTTCGTCGGCGTCGGCACCGACGTCGCGAGGTCGGGCACGAGCACGTTGCCCGCCGCCCCGGCCGTGTGGTTGTAGCTCAGGAGCGTCCTGATCAGCAGGTTCCCGTAGAGGGTGAACGCCCAGCCCAGGTACTCGGCCGACGGGTCGAACGCGCCGGTGAAGCCGAAGTCCTGGGTGGCCATCCGGTAGGTGCCGCCCTTGGTGGCCGTGCCGCTCGTCGTGTTGCCGTTGGTATTGGCGCTGCCACCGCTGCCGCCGCCCCCACACGCTGCGAGGGCCACCGTGACCCCCGCCACCGCGATCGCGGCGATCAGTCCCTTCCCTCTCATCAAGCCTCCGTTCGATGTCGGTTGGTCACCGGCCCGTCCTCGGGTCGAGCGCGTCCCTCAGGCCGTCGCCGAGCAGGTTGAACGCCAGCACGGTGAGGACCAGGAAGAGGCCAGGGAACAGCCAGAGCCACCATGCCGTGTCGAGGAGGTCCGTCGCATCCGAGAGCGACCGCCCCCATGACGGCGTCGTCGACGGCAGGCCCAGGCCGAGGAACGCCAGATACGCCTCGAACAGGATGTTCGAAGGGATCAGCAGACTCGAGTAGACGATGAGCGGCGCGACCAGGTTCGGGAGGATCTCCCGGAACATGACCCCGGTCTCGCTCATGCCGAGCGACCGGCTGGCCTCGACGAACTCCTTCTCGCGGAGGGAGAGCGTCTGGCCGCGGACCAGCCGTGCGACATAGGGCCAGGAGAAGAGCGCGACGATCACGATGACCAGCGGCAGCCCGGGGTGGAGCTGGCCGTTCAGGCAGCCCTGCTGCCCCGAGCAGGCCGCGACGATGCCGATGCCGAAGATGATGAGCGGCATCGACACCAGGATGTCGACCCCGCGGGAGATCATCGTGTCGATCCACCCGCCGCGGTACCCGGCGAGCACGCCGAGCACCGTGCCGACGACCACCGCGATGGCGGTCGCCACGAGGCCCACGAGCAGGGAGATGCGCGCGCCGTAGGCGATGCGCACGAACACGTCCCGGCCGGACTGGTCCGCCCCGAAGAGGAAGCTCCCGCTCGGCCCCTGCTTGGGCAGGCCGAAGCTGTCGAGCGTCTGGGACTGGAACAGGTCGTTCGGGCCGTGGCCCGTGGCCTTGGCGATGACCGGCGCGAACAGCGCCAGCAGGATCATGAAGACGATGATCCCCAGCCCGACGAAGGCGAGCTTGTCCTCCTTGAAGCGGCCCCAGAAGAGCTGCCAGGGGGATCTGCCGCCAACCGACGCCTCCTCGACGCCGGTTGGGAGCTCGGAGAGGTCGGGTGCGAGGGTGGTCAGGTGGTCACGTCCTTCCCGGCCGAGCCGGTGATTTGGGAGGCAACCTACCCTCTTTCAGGCGCCGTAGCGTTGCAACTCGCACGATCTTTACCCGTTGGAACCGCGCGGAGCGCGCTCGCCGAGCGGACGGCGTCCCGGATCGCGCCCGCGACGACCTCCCCGGCGACGACGCCGACCACGAATGCGCTCGCGGCCCGGGCACCGGTCGCGAGGACGAAGACGACGTCCCCGTCGATCGGCGTATTGACGGGCGAGACGGCGCGGGCGACGCCAGTCTGGGCCATGCGCGCGATTTGTCCTGCCTCGACGCGGGTGAGGGCGGCGTCCGTTGCCACGCAAACCAGCGTCGTGCTCTCGGGCGGGGCCAGGCGCGGGTGCTGCGGCGGATGGTCGATCACGTACGTGGACGCGCGGACGAACCCGGCGCCCGGCGCCCAGGCCCCGGCGATCACCTCCCCGCGCTCGTCGAGGACGTCGCCGAACGCGTTCACGACGGCGAGCGCGGCGACGGTCGTGCCGTCGTGGAGGCGCGCGCTCGCGGCGCCGAGGCCGCCCTTGCACCAGCCCGGCTGGCCGAGGAGCTTGCCGACCGTCGCACCGGTGCCGGCCCCGACGCTGCCGCGCGCGTGCGGTGCGGTCGAGGCCGCCTCACAGGCCGCGCGGCCCTCGGCCGGGCCCGGGCGCCGCGTGCCCCCTGTGACCCCGAGGTCGAAGATGACCGCCGCCGGCACGATCGGTACCCGGGCGATCCGGACGTCGAAGCCCAGGCCGCGCTCCTCGCACCAGTCCACGACGCCGGCGGCCGCCGAGAGGCCGAAGGCGCTGCCGCCGGTGAAGAGCAGCGCCGTGACCTCCTGGCCGCTCGCGAGCGGCGCGAGCAGCTCGGTCTCACGGGTCCCGGGGCCGCCGCCGCGCACGTCGACCGCCCCGAGCGTGCCGGGCGGCGGCACGATGGCCGTGCACCCGGTCCCGGCCTCCGCGTCGGTCCAGTGGCCGACGGCGAGGCCGGGCACCGCCGTCAGCGAGGGGGCGGCTGGCATCCCGGGCAGACGTAGGTCCCGCGCTGGGCGACCCGGATCTTCTCGATGGTCGTGCCGCAGCGCGGGCAGGGCTCGCCGGCGTGGAGGTGGACGGCCAGGAGGTCCTGCATCGAGCCGCGGGCGTTGATCGCGTCGCGGTAGCGGTCGATCGAGGCGCCCCCGGAGTCGATGCCCGCCTTCAGGCGGTCGCGCACGGCCCGGTGCAGGCGCCGCAGCTCGTCGGGCCCCAGGTCGCCGGCCGGGCGCAACGGGTGGATGCGCGCCTGGTACAGAGCCTCGTCCGCGTAGATGTTCCCGACCCCCGCGACCAGGCGCTGGTCGAGGAGCGCGGCCTTCACCGGGGCGCGCCGCCCGGCGAGCAGCTCGGCGAGGCGGGCGGCCGTGAAGTCCGGCCCGAGCGGCTCGACGCCCGTGCGCGCGTCCCAGTAGGCGGCGGCGTCCGGGTGCTCGGCGGGCACGAGCCAGATGCGCCCGAAGCGGCGCATGTCCCGCATGTCCACGGCGCTGCCGTCGTCCAGCTCGAGCCGGGCGCGACGGTAGGGCTCGGGTGGCCCGTCGCCGTTCGCGCTCCAGTGGAGCTGCCCGGTCATCCGCAGGTGCACCGCGAGGGTGTCGCCGCCGTCGAGCTCGAGCCGCAGGTACTTGCCCCGCCGCGAGACCCGCTCGATGCGCCGGCCGGCGACCCGCCGGGCAAGGCGGCGCGGCGTGTCCGGGGAGACGGTCATCGGGTCGAAGACGCGCAGCCGCCGGATCACGCGGCCGGTGATCCGCTCGTCGAGCTGGCGGCGGATCGTTTCGACCTCGGGGAGCTCCGGCATCCGCTAGCCCTCCGCGAGGATGAGGCGGGGCACCGCCGCCTGCTCCTCGGTGAGGCGGTAGGCGGCCGCGAGGAGCTCGAGCGCGCGGTCGCCCATCGGCACGTCGTGGCAGTGCGCGATGGCGAGCGGCTCGCCCTCGGTCACCGGCTCGCCGACCTTGCGGAGCAGCTCGACGCCGACGGCCGGGTCGACGGACTGATCGGGGTGGAGGCGGCCCGCCCCCAGCCAGCGCGCGGCCTCCCCCACGCCCCGCGCGTCCAGGGCGGCGACCCAGCCGCTTTGACGCGCGACGAGCGGGAGCTTGAGCTCCGCCTGCGGAAGCCGCGCGGGGTCGGTCCAGACCGCCGGGTCGCCGCCCTGCGCCTCGATCCAGCGCTCGGCGGCGCGCAGCCCCGCGCCGGAGGCCAGCGTCGCCTCGGCCGCGGCGCGCCCTTCCCCCTCCGTGGCCACCCCGGCCGCTTCGGCCAGCGCCGCCGCGAGGCGCAGCGCGAGCTCGCGCAGGTCGTCGGCGCCCCGGCCGCGCAGGACGTCGCCTGCGCCGCGCACCTCGAGCGCGTTGCCCACCCAGCGCCCGAGCGGCTGGTCCATCGCGCTCGCCAGGTATCGGACCGTCCGCCCCCACGGCCTGCCGATCTCCTCCATGAGCTGCGCGGCGTCGAGCGCCTCGGGGAGGGAGTGGAAGAAACCGCCCGAGCCGACCTTCACGTCGAGCACGATCGCCTGCGCGCCGCCCGCGATCTTCTTGCTCATGATCGAGCTCGCGACGAGCGGCGCGCTGTGGAACGTGCCCGTTTGGTCGCGCAGCGCGTAGAGGCGCTTGTCCGCCGGCACCAGGCGGGAGCTCGCGCTGACGACGGCCACGCCGACGTCGCGGACCTGGCGCACGTAGCGGGCGAGGTCGAGGTCCACGTCGTAGCCGGGGATGGACTCCAGCTTGTCCAGCGTGCCGCCGGTGTGGCCCGCCCCGCGGCCGCTCATCTTCGCGACCTTCACGCCCATCGCCGCGGCGAGCGGCGCCA